>CAYMAE010000015.1:25320-44591 GCA_964388375.1 uncultured Ruminiclostridium sp. | reverse complement strand
CCTGCTATAATTGCCATAATAAGTAATGCGATAAGAAGCTCAACCAAGGAGAAACCTTTTCTTTGTTTAAAAAATCCTTTCATGTTATTACCTCCAGTAAAAATAATTTATTTAAGCATATTGCTTACAAAGTTAATAGGGCGGGAACTATACTCCCATATTCTGATACACACTAATCATCGGATATAGCACGCTAAACATAATAAGCATTACTACTCCACCTAGAAGAACCATGATTAGAGGCTCAATAAATGTAGTCAATTTTTGAATTTTAATATCTAATTGATCGTCATAAAACTCTGATGCTTTTCTAAGTGTTTCATCAAGGCTACCAGCTTCCTCCCCCGTTTTAACCATTGCCATGGCAAGGGTTGGGAAGTATTGCATATCTAAAAGTGCACGGTACATTGAGCGGCCTTGTTTGATGTTTTCTATGGCGATTCCCATCTTATCTGAAATTACAGAATTAGATAGTACCCTTTGAATAATCTCAAGGGACTCGATTATTAAAACGCCACTTGATAGTAATGTTGAAAGAGTGCCGGTGAGACTTGCTGTCATTGAGGTCTGGCTCACATCTTTAACAAGGGGCAGCTTTAGCAATACTGTATCAATAGCTCTTTTCCCCTTTGGCGAACTACTAAGCGTCTTAAATAAAAAGACTAGACCTACTATTGCCAAAATAAGAATATACCATTTAGTTACAAAGAAATCGCTTATACTAAGCATGACCTTGGTAATTTGAGGTAATTCGGCATCCATTCCCTCAAGAGCTGTGGCAAATGTAGGAATTACATAGGCAATCATAATAGCAATAACCAGTCCTGCGATAATAAGTATTATGATGGGGTAAGTCATAGCACCCTTTACTTTTTGCATCTGTTTACTTTCTTTTTCAAACTGGTCGGCAAGCTTTATAAAAACTCCATCTAGCTGCCCGCTGACTTCACCTGCCTCCACCATACTCAATAGTATATTAGAAAAAACATCAGGATATTGTGACATTGCTACTGAAAGTGACATACCTTTTTGTATTTGAAGATAAACTTCCTTTAATGCTTCCTTTAATGATACATTCATGGCCTGTTCTTTAATTATATCTAAAGAATTTGCCAATGAAATACCTGAATGAAGCATAATTGCCATTTGTCTACAAAATTGCGCCAAGTCCTGTAGACTAACCTTCTTACGGAAAATCTTTATTTGAGAAATATCGGTCAAATAGTTTTTTTCAAGAACTTCTAAAGCTATCAACCCATTGCTGGATAAGATTTCCATGAGTCGTTCTTTACTCTCAACCTTAGCTTCTCCTGATTGAACTTCTCCTGATTTGTTTTTCACCTTATACATATAAACAGGCATCGTTTACCTCCACTACATTGCTGTACCCAAAGCATTTACAAGAAAATTAAGTCTAGAAGTATCAAGGTGGCTGTTAAATTCCAAACCCTTGATAGTAGCAACATTTATTCTATGAGTGGGTAGATTAAGCTGCTCTTCGAAGTATTCATTAAGCCCCTTCATCTGTGATCCACCACCAATAAGAAAAATTCTACTTGGATGCTCACCACTGCAGCGTGTTATGTAAAAATCAATGCACATCTTAATGTCGGATAAAATAGTATCAAGGATTTTCTTAGCTGATTGTGAGCAAATATATTCGGTACCTGCCACGGCATATGGATTATATCCATAGGTCTTTTTATATAGCTCAGCCTTTTGAAATTCGTCAGGTTTTAATTCCATATCCTTGATTATTTGGTTGTCAATCCTGCTGCTGCCTTTGAGAATAACTCGGTTGAACTCCGGCGCCTTGTCCTTAAGAATGTTAATAATAGTCGTCTCAGAGCCCAAGTCAATAACAATAAAGGTGTTATTATCTTGTCTTGCAAACCTTATATCTTTAGAATCGCTCTTTCCGATGTCAATATCTAGCTGAAAGAATTTAGATACACTATTAGAAGGTATATCGACAGCAAGTGGTTTTAAGTTTAGGTCTTCTAGTATTTCTATGTAATTATCTATGATTTTTTTAAGTACGACGGTAACAAAAACCTTTATTTTTTCCTTACCGTCAATCGTAACGAGACTTAGAACTTTATAATCGATTCTATTCTTCTCCATATCGATAGGTATTGTATCCTTGATTTCTTGCATAATCTTTTTATCAAGTTCTGCCTTTGAAACCTTATCAATCATGATAATTCTAGTTATTATGTTAGTTCCGGACATTACTATTTTTGCTTCTTTTGCATTTATATTATGTTCTTTTAAAACACGGTTTATCTCCTTAATAATAGGTGCTTTATTACTAATAGCCCCATTCTTTATACAATCTCTGGGAGTATCTCCAATACCAAAGTTCATAATATTAAGAGCCCCACTTCTAGTCTTCTTTACTTGGACTATTTTTAAATAACGAAACCCGATATCAATAGAAATATACCCATTACCGAATATATTCTTTAGTGCCATAATTATATAGCTCCCTTCTTATTAGTAAGTAGCAATTAACTTATTTAACGCAGCTGGATCAACTGCATATTGTTGTGCGCTTTCCAAGGTGATTATGTTATCCTTATACAAATTAGCCAACGATGCGTCCATAGAGTGCATTCCGTGATCTATTCCGGTATGGATACTACTATTGATCTGCACTGTTCTTGCTTCTCTTATCATATTTGATATAGCGGGTGTGATAACCATAACTTCAGTTGCAGCAATTCGCCCAGCACCATCAGAACGACGTACCAACTGTTGAGAAACTATTCCTTGTAATACAGTTGATAATTGGCTCCTTACCTGAGCTTGCTGATAAGGCATAAATACGTCAATTATTCTGTCGACTGTTTTTGCTGCTCCAAGTGTATGCAGTGTTGAGAAAACCAAGTGGCCGGTTTCTGCTGCAGTCAAAGCCACAGAGATGGTATCCATGTCTCTCATCTCACCAATGAGTATAACATCCGGATCTTCTCTCAATGCAGCTCTCAATGCATTACTATAGCTTAATGTATCTGAGCCTAACTCTCTTTGATTTATAATGCATTGCTTATGTTTATGAAGATACTCAATAGGATCCTCTATCGTAACAATATGACATCTTTTATTGCTGTTGATATAGTCAATCATTGCAGCCAATGTAGTAGACTTACCACTTCCTGTTGGCCCAGTAATTATTACAAGTCCCCTAGGCTTATCTGCTAAATTATAAAGCATATCCGGCAAATCCAATTGCTTAATTGTAGGTATACTAGTTGAAATAACTCTAAATGCCAGTGCATAGGAGCCTCTTTGTCTAAATGCATTTACCCTGAATCTTGCAACCGAAGGTATCGCATATGCAAAGTCTACTTCGCCGTCTCTTTCAAGGACTTTCATTTCATCTTCATCAACACATTGCCGTACAATATTATAGCAATCGTCCATGCTAAGAAATTGATCATCCATATAAAGAAGCTCACCATGCTTTCTTAATATAACTGGTAATCCTACACAAATATGAATATCTGAAGCACTTACTTCAACAGCTTTTTTTAGATAATCTTTAATATCCACAAGTTTCCTCCACTAGTTTACCAAATTGATAAGAGTATCAATACTAGGTATTACAATGCAACTGCATTTAACATCTCCTCTAATGATGTTACTCCTGAGAGAACAAGTCGTGTACAACTGCTATGTAATGTGCTCATGCCAGTTTCTTTTGCTGCTGCGTATAATTTGCCTGCAGTAGCGTTCAAGGAAATCAATTCCTTTAATTCATCATTAACTTCAAGTATTTCATATATAGCTGTTCTTCCCTTATATCCACTACCATTGCATTGCGGGCATCCAACCGGTTTATAGATAACTTGCTCTTTATCTTCAAGATTAAGTATCTTTGCTTGGCGTTCATTTGGTGTATACTCAGCCTTGCAAATTGGGCAAAGTTTTCTTACAAGTCGTTGAGCTAGAACTCCAACAAGCGAGGACGCTATTAAGAAGGGTTCAACATCCATGTCAATTAATCTATTTATTGAGCTAACTGAGTCATTAGTATGTAATGTGCTTAATACTAAGTGACCTGTAATAGCTGCTCTAATAGCAATCTCAGCTGTTTCACCGTCACGAATTTCTCCAACCATTATTATGTCAGGGTCCTGACGTAAGAACGATCGAAGTGCAGTAGCAAATGTCATTCCCGATTTTGTATTTACCTGAACCTGATTAACGCCTCTGATAGTAGCTTCAACAGGATCCTCGACAGTGAGAATATTTACATCCGGCTTACTAAGCTCGCGTAATGCAGAATATAATGTAGTAGATTTACCACTTCCTGTAGGACCTGTAACAAGAACTATCCCATTTGGACGTGCTAGCATTCTATTAAACTTAACTAAGTCATCTTCATTAAACCCTAATTCACTCTTTGGTTTAGCGAAGTCTTCCTTATCTGCTATACGAATAACTACCTTTTCACCAAATACGGTAGGTAAAATAGAAACACGGAAGTCATAGTTTTTATTGTTAATCTTAAGAGTAATTCTTCCGTCCTGAGGGACACGCCTCTCAGCTATATTAAGACCGCTGATTATTTTTACTCTGGCAACAAGTATGGGGTGTAACTTCTTATCATGCTTTGTAACCTCTACCAGCTTACCGTCAATTCTGAATCTAACCATAACGCAGTCTTCATAAGCCTCAATATGAATATCACTAGCTCCCTTGCTTACAGCGTTTTTAAAAATCATATTAAGCATTCTTACTATGGGAGCATTCTCTACATCATTAAAGCTTACATTTGCATCAACCTGCTGAACTTCCTGAACCTCAACCTCAATTTCTTCCTGAACTCTCTCCATTTCTTCCATGAAATTGGCTGCATGTTCTTCTTCTATCTCTTCTTCTTCTTCCTCTTCAGGCTCTTCACCCTTAGGATAATATTCAAGCAACAGATTAGTGATAAGCTCGTTATCTGCTAATAATACTTTAATATCGTATCCTGTAGAAAGACGAAGATCATCAACAGCAAAAATATTGAGAGGGTCCGCCATTCCAACAGTTAAAGTATTATCCTCAATACTTAAAGGAATAAGACTATGCTTTATTGCAATTTTTCTAGGAGTCGCATTTATGGCTTCTTCTGATACTTCATAATTCTCTAATTCTATGTATTCTACCCCTATCTGATTTTCAAGATGACTATAAAGTGACTCTTTTTTGACAAATCCTTTGGCAACCAAGATATTACCAATCATCCCACCATTTTCTTTTTGCTCGATAAGGGCCATATCTAGCTGCTGATCATTTATTAAACCTGCATCTAGAAGTACTTGGCCTATTCTTTCTCTGAAAATTGTATCTGATTTAGACTCTCTTGGCTTTTTAGGTTTTGAATTTTCAGCTTTTGGCATTGTATAGTTAGCACCTTTAGCTGAACCTTTACTGCTTAATTCCTCAGATTCAGTTGAAACTTTTTCCTCAGGTTCTGGCTCGGGCTCTGGCTCTTCAGGCTTTGGTGGAAAAAGTATATCCAACTTTTCCTCAAGTAAGGTTTCATCAACCAGCACAGGTTTTACCATCATAGAAGTGAGTAATTGAGCGCTATCTATAGCAAAAATATTCTTAGGGTCTTTCATACCGAGTGTCAAAACAGAATCGGCTGTGCTTAGAGCGATCATAGCGAACTTGCGGCAGATATTCTCCCCAAGTATTGTTGAAGCATTGTAAATATCTATCTGATACTCTGATAAATCTATGTATTCAATATCATAGGCCTCCGCATATAACGGAAGCAGATCTTTTTTATTTGCATATCCAAGCTCTACAATTAAATCAAGCAAAGGCTTATCATTCTTATACAGCTTGTTCTGAATACTGCGCACCTGGTCTATTGTGAGCACTTGATTTTCAACTAATAACTGACTAAAATTTTCATTAAAACCTGTGATGACAATACGCCCCCTTAAAAGTATAAATTAATACCTAATGTTAATAAAAAACAATTACACATTAAGCGTTATAAAGGAAACTATATAATAACAATTATGAAAGCACACAGATGTAAACAATGATGAAAACTTTATCTGTCTTTATATAATGTGGACCTAATAACCATAACAATTAATGTAAAGACTTAAAAAGATTTGCGTATTATTAAGGATTATCCAATTTTCTATTTTATTCTTTAATAATAACATAATTTAACACAAATTGCAACATTGTATGAGTATGTAAGTACCTTGTTTTCCTTGTTGCAGTACGTGTGTATTCTTCTACCATTCAATCAGCATTTTCTACAAAAGTCAATGCTTTTTTTCAAACAACATTGGTTATATTACTATTTATTACCACCACTATCAAATAAAAAACAGTCATATCTATTTTTTTAACAAATTTATTTACAAAAGAAAAAGACAGGCATTACCCTGTCTCTTTATAATGTATTTACAAAATTATAATTATATGTATTTCCGGTTTTTACCAAGTAATATCTTCTAGCTTTGTACCTTCTGCGAAGGTTTTTCCACCAACTTTATCAGTAGCTTTTACAGTCCCCCTACCATTTGCATCAATTGAATATGTAGCACCATTTGGACCTGAGGGCCATGTGAGTAATGTTCCTGTACTTGTATTTGTTATCTGGGCTTGAGTTGGAATTGCACCGTTATTATCCATCTTGTATTGTTGGATAGCACTGTCAATAGTTTTTAAATTTGCCTCAACAGCTCTTCGTTCTGCATTTCTTGAAGCGTTATTATACACAGGAATTGCAATTGCAGTAAGTATACCAATTATTACAACAACTACCAAAAGCTCAACCAGTGTAAAACCCTTTTGATTCTTCATTAATTTTTTCATTATAAAAAAACCTCCTTGAATTATTTAAATGCTTCCGATATTTTCTTATATTGTTTATATACCACAATTATCGCGAATTAACAATACTTCTTTATCAGAACTAGCCACATGCTCATATTAGCAAATCAATACATTATTGTAAATACTAATATGAATTATTATTATGCTGAATACTATTGTTTACTAATAAATTGATTGCAAAAAATATCATAAGTTGAATACAAAGATGATAATGTAATAACTAGCGTGCTGAAATATCAAAGCCATTATCATCATTTATTTCTACATCGCCGGCCATGTAATGTCTTACACCTCCTCGTTCGATTATTAGTGAATCTACAAGTCCATTGTTCAAAATGTTATCATCGACATCACCTAGCAATCTAATTATTAGAACCTGCTCTCCATTAATTGTTGTAATGCTTGCGTCTGATACTTTTTGATCCTTAACCATTATAAGATCTTTATTTATAGTATTCAGTAATGGCTTATTTAATCTCACATGTATGGTTTTATTATCAATAAACTTTGCACTATTTATATCGATAGAAAATCCGTCTTCAACAGTAATATTTCTAAATATGGTTT
This sequence comes from uncultured Ruminiclostridium sp., assembly GCA_964388375.1. GTDB lineage: Bacteria > Bacillota > Clostridia > DSM-8532 > DSM-8532 > DTU059. The sequence continues at coordinate 37,163 of CAYMAE010000015.1, read as the reverse complement.
TAGCGTCTCCATAATTACCATCCCAGGTTCTTAGACCAAACATTGAGCCCTTGGTCGGTGTAAAATCAGGAAGCTTTCTTGGTTTAAAGGCTTGGGTACTGTAAGTTCTTAAGCCATGACCATCGTAAAGATCCATATTAAATTCTGTAAAATCTCCAAACCACATTTCATCGGATCGATTACCACTTTCATCTATAAGTACAACTCTTAAAATCAGGCTATTATCCAACTGCCTCTGGGTAGTAATTTCGACCTTGTATCTTCGCATCCATTGATGGATAATAATATTTTGATTCTTTATATCATTTATATTAGTGTTATCATTTTTCCATAAAAAGCTTGCATTTCGGATGTGCTGTGGGAAATATATGCCACTTCTTTGGTTCGCGTCTTCGCCTCCATAAATAAGATCATTTTCATTATTAGTACTCATTACTCCATAAGTTAAATACCATGGAGTATGGTTGCCATTTTCAATCTTTCTAACAAAAAAACCATTCCACCCAGGATCAAAATGGAACATATATCCGCTATCTATATTTTTATCTGAACCATTATTACTTAAAGCACCGTATAATAGTACACCATATCCGCTTCCAGCATTAACCTCTGCATCTATTGTTAATTTATAGCTTTCAATATTATCTACATAACCTGCTACATCTTTAAACAAAAGAGAGCCGCCTTTATTAGCCCCTGCTTCATAATTATTATAAGCGAAGGTTAGACTATACTCTTTATTGTCAGAACTAAGGGATGATTGGGTCGAATACTTTGTTCTATAAAGAACAGAAGAAGTAAAAGCATTGGGCTTCTCATCATCGGGTAAATTCATAGTATATATATCATTAATCATACTGCCCCAAAAAGTATTAATATCAAAAGGAGGATATATTTTCACAATACTGCTATATGTAAAATTTTCAGCTGGTATCATATCCTTAGTAACTGGCATAACACCAAATCGAATATATTTACCAACTAACCCTTTAGGTACAACATCTTTAGTTGTAGCAAATACTTGAGGGTTTGAAAAATCTGCTCTGTCCGAGTATTGCCATTGATATAATGATTTCCCTTCATTATCAGGATTAATAAGATTATCAGAAATATATGTATAGAACCCCTCTAACTTTGACTCCCCATGGGGTATTATAGTATTATCTTTGTTTGCAACTTTGATTTTGACATCGGTTGCGGAAGGGCGGCCTGCTATGGTTTTTACTTCAACACTGTATTCTGCCGTCGAGCCATCCTTTGCAACAACTGTGAATACTAGAGGATTTGTAAAATTATAAGAAGTAACTCTAGGTATTTGGCCAATTCCATTAACAGTGATTGTTTCGCCCGTATGCTCAATATGAGGTATCAAACTACTTACATCTATTCCAGACTGAACATAGCACACGATATCAAATTCATCTCTAAAATATCCCTCGATAGTTTTTGGAAAGCTAGGGTTTTCTTCCGTTCTTAATGCAAACCGTGTTATTCTCTTTTCATTTTCTGAATAGTAGTAAGAGATAACGGGTCCAGAATCATCTTCATGTGCTAATCTAGAAACATCTATTGAATTGCCTTCAAGTATGTTTAATATTTGTATGGCCGATTCTGTGAAATAATTTGATGACCCAGATTCTGTGGATATTGAAAAACCTAAAATATCATCTGAAGATTTACTAAAGCTTAAATTAGTAAATTCCACATCAAGGTTAAGGCTTCCTACGGCATCAACAATATTCCCATAGCCAAGATAATGCTTTAATACACCATTTTCATCTACATAAAAATATCTTTTATCATCATCAAATGTTGATGGAAAATCGGGCAAAATTATGACATTATGAGCAAATCTTAATTCGCGAGTTATTAAATCAGAGGCGAGCTGTGCACTTTCTTGAGCAGAATATCGCTTTTCACCCTTGGCAAAAGTATTCTCTCCAAAGAATAAAAGCCGATATCCTATTGAAAGAACAATAACTAGAATTGCAAGTGAAACTAGGAGTTCAATTATTGTAAATCCATGATTTAAATTGTATTTACTTTTTTTCTCCATATGAATCAGCTCATTTCTGTTAAAAACTACTTTTTAGGAATAAACACATCAAATTCTATTGAGGAGTCTTCCCCGTATTCCTCATTCACTTTTATGTTTTCGCCCTCAATCTTAAATGTATCTCCACCTGGGAAATTAATAGTTATTTCAGATCTTGCATCATCTTTTGCGCCTTGATTAAAGCTTCGCTCAATTTTTTCTTGAGCGATATTTATGGCCTTATTTCTATCCCCTGCTACTTGAATTCCAGAATAAGATGTTGTTAATAGGGGTAAAAAGCAAATAGCTAAAATTGTTAATAGAGAAATCGAAACCAAGAGCTCTACTAATGAAAAACCCCTATTGCTATTAATGATTTTAGTCATATCACACACCTCCATTCGGATTCTTCCACTTTCCTTTAAGGTATTGCTTTGAGGTAGACTCCTTTGGAAACGTAACACCATCTAAACCATCAAAAATGTCGGGTGAAACCGATGCTGCCTCTGGAATATGCTCAATAACAGTGTTTCCACTTATTTTAATATTGCCACCAATCATTGCTCCTTTAAAATGAGCATCCCTTAGTTCTATGGTGGCACCGGGGGCATAGAGCAATCCTCCAAAATTATGAGCTGTAAACTCTGCAGTATCAGGCATTAGAACCACAAATGAATCAATAGGCTCATGATAATAAGGTTTATTATTCATTGATCCTCTATCAATTTGTGATAGAAATTTCACTTTAACATATAAATAAACTCTGTTTGGGCCTTCTATTATAACATCATCATATAAACGAACATTTTCTGCCGCAATTATAATGTCACCCTTACTTGTATCAAATTTAAGTTTTGCTCCATGTTGAATATATAGCTCCTTATAATATTTTCGGCTATTAGAGTCTATGGTTTTCTCTTGACCTGGGTCGAGCTTTATATCGTAATCACCATCTTTGGGTGGAAATGTAACCCTGGGATATTCATACCTCATTGATTCTTCAATATATTCAAATGATATTGGTTGGCCGTCTGTACTTATTTTTCCATTGGTTTCAACAGGTCCACCAAGAACCTCTGCGTAATCGCTGACCTGTATTGAATTATATGAATTGTCTGTAGCATAGATTGCGTTATCAAACGGTCTTTTGGGGACATCTTCTTCTTTTAATTCCAAAACTGCTTTGGATGTTACATCTTGATAAGTTCCTGTTGCCTCAACTACAATAATATCGCCAGTACGCTTTAATAATAAAGTACAGGTTCCTCCCTTATCGCCTATCTCAAAAGTATCTGAGGGTTTATCGATAAGCCTATTGATAGTATCAGTTAACTCGGCATAATTCTTATTATTGAACACATATGTAGAAAACGCTTCTGCACCAGAGCGCGCAATATAATAAGCCTGCTTATTCTTTAGCGTTAAATCGGTATGCGCGGTACTATTCGTGCTATATTGCCAAATAGCCGCACCTAGCATAGTAAATATGAAAATTACAATAAGAGTCATGACCATTGTCATACCTTTTTGTGAATTAAGTTTCATTTTCACATCAGCTCCAATCCACTTAAACAATTACTCGTAGCATTTCCTCAAGTGTAGATAAACCTTGCTTTACTTTATTTAATCCGTCCATTCTAAGTGTAGTCATGCCCTCTTGAATGGCTAATTTTCGTATATCATTAGTAGGTGCTTCATCCAAAATAAGCTTCTGCATATTATCTGTTATTCTTAAAAATTCGTATACACCAATTCTTCCTCTATAACCGGTATTGTTGCAAGATAAACAGCCCGCAGCTTTGTAGAGTTTTACAGACTCCTCACCATTTTCAAAAGGAAAATCAGGAGCTACTTTATCCATATCTTTTCTACTCATAATATATTCCTTACGGCATAAAGGACAAATTACTCTCATCAGCCTTTGGGCTATTACACCAACTAATGATGAAGCCGTAAGGTAGGGTTCCACACCCATTTCGGTAAGTCGCGAAACAGCTCCGGGGGCATCATTAGTATGTAGAGTTGATAGAACAAGGTGCCCTGTTAATGCTGACTCAACTGCTATTTTCGCGGTTTCCCGGTCTCTAATCTCACCTACCATTATAATATCTGGATCACTCCTTAATATGGAACGAAGGCCCGATGCAAAGGTCATGCCTGCCTTGGCATTCATTTGAATCTGGTTAAGACCTGCCATTCTTCTTTCAATAGGATCCTCAAGTGTAATTATGTTTTTCTCTGGTGTATTAATTTCAGCTAATGTCGCATATAAGGTAGTGCTCTTACCGCTTCCGGTTGGCCCGGTAATCAGTATAAATCCATAAGGAAAATACATTGTTTCGTTATATCTTTTAAGCTGAGAATCTGGAAAGCCAAGTTGTGAAAGCGTTATCATCTTGCTGCTTCTGTTAAGAAGCCTCATGGTAACCTTCTCTCCATACGCTGATGGCAATGAAGCTACGCGGATGTCTATGGTATTTGTGTTAATCTTTGCAGTTATTCGGCCATCTTGGGGGATACGCCTTTCGGCAATATCCATACCAGCCATAACCTTTATTCTGGAGATAATAAGCGCGTGAAGCTTAGTAGGCTGTTGCATAATCTCATGTAAAACTCCATCAATTCTAAACCGTATACGCGTAAACTTCTCCTGTGGCTCAATATGTATATCACTCGCCCCTGCAGTAACAGCATGGTTAATAATTTGATTTACTAGGATAACTGCAGGCTTTTCACTTATATTATCATCAGTAGAATCAGGTTGTTCCTCTTCAATCTCCTCATCAGGTAGTTCAACTGCATTGCTCATGTTAGAGAACTTCTCAAGTACTTTTGCTAATTCTCTATCCTTTACTATTACAGGCTCAACCTCATATCCAGTAAGAAGCTGAATGTCATCAATGGCAATAATATCATCAGGGTTTTGCATTGCTACAATAAGCTTGTTGTCCTTCATGCCAATAGGGAGCAGCTTATATTTATTGGCAGTCTCGGGAGTAATCAGATTCGCATAGTTCATATCTACTCCCATATCATTTATCGACAAAAAGGTGAAGCCTGTTTTAGCAGCCATAGCAGCAGCGATATCGTCTTCTTTACAAACACCAAGTGATACCAAACATTGACCAAGCTTTGTGTTTTTCCCTTTTTTATAATTCTGTTCCTGGAGTTTTAGCGCTTCCTTTAGTTGTTTTTCTGTGACAACTCCCATTCTAATGAGTTGTTCACCTAAAAATCCTGCCCCTGTAATAAGCCCCATATTAATCCTTCCTTTTGTCTAGTTAAATCATTTGTAAAAAGTATTAGCCGAAACACTAGCATTTACTATACCGTCAGGCCCCTCTTCACCTTGTAATTGAATTTTATCAATTCTGAATAATCTACGCCCTGATGATAAATCATTTATGAATTCGGCTAAAGAAGTATATGGACCTTTTAATATTAGAGAAACAGGCATTTCTTTTATTTTATTACTATCACCTTTTAATTTGTTGGCATCTAATCTAATATCAAAAAGGCTAGCTCCATTATCAACTGCTACACTATTAATATATTCAATTATATCATATTCTTGCAGGCCTTGTGGAATTTGGTTTTGAAGTATTCCTTGAGCCTGTTCCAACTCAGGTTTTTTTAGTAACAAATTCTGAAGTTCATCTAGCTCAGCTTTATTGGTCTTATATTCAGCATTTTGATTACTAATTTCCTCAGTAAAATTATTCAAAGTATTTATGTTCTTAATAACAAGAAGAATAAAAACAAGAATAACAATACATGCTATTACTAAAACTATTCTATTATCATTAAAACCTTTTTTATTATTCATTAACAATTACCTCCAATGGAAGCGTATAACCGGGCCCCTCATTAACAATAAAGTTAATTTCAAAACCAACCAGGCTATTTTCATCATCTGAAGTTTTTGATGAATATTTAAAAGTAATATTCGATATATCTTCAACCTCTTTTAATGTTACGAGCCACAAAGATACAGTATCATAGTTAGCCGCCGTTCCAGTAATACTGCCTATCCCTATATTAGTTTCTGGCTCATATTCTATACTATAGTTCTGTACGCTTATAGTAGGAGGAGCGGTATTACCTATTTGAACTATTAATTTATCCCAATCTGGACTCGTCCCAATAGCTTTATTTACATCAGCAAGATTAAGGGTTACTTCCTCATTAAGAGTCTTTAGCTCTGCTAAACTATTAATCTGAACTCTCATAGCTGAGTTTTGTGCTTTCAACCCATCAAGCTCTGCACGTTTCCCCGATAGCACGATTGCTAGGATAAGATATACTACAAAAAGTACTGCCATAATAATCATAGAAGCAACAAGAGCAATATTCTTCCTCCGTGTATTCGTATGTATCATTCGGTATTCTTTTGGTAATAGACTCACATTATACATTTGCATCTTCCTCCAATCCTCTTATGGCTAAACTAATGCATGCCGTATAATCAGAGGCTTTAAAGCTATGTGGATTTTTAGAAAACATGTACTTTTCTAAGTCTGTATATGGATTTGGTATGGTAACAGAAAGACCTGTTGCCTCACCTAATTTAAGTGAAACAAAGTTTTGCTTTGAGTTACAGCCCAATACATAAAGCTTATTAATAACTTCACCATTTTGCATTCTAAAATAATTAACAGAAGATCTTACCTCATTATGTAAAACATCTGAAATTATAGCAGTTTCCTTCTCAGCAGATTTAACGCCTTCTTCGGAATATGATGTCCACGAAGCAGATTGGACTATATTTACTGTTCTGGCCATCCCCAGTACGCCCCTACTAAAAATCAGCACATTACCTATATCATTATTATAACCTACCAACGCAAAGGTTCCATCAGTACTACTTATTAATGCAGCCCTGCCAATTGCGAGCATAGCTGAATCAATCTCTTTTACATTGACCTTAGCTTCTTGTATAGCAGTAATAAAATCATTGAGCATCTTCTTTCTTGCACCAACCAGCACTACATTTATAAAATCACCCTCATCGGTACTTTTCTCGCCTACAACTACATAATCAAGCTCCAGTTCATTCATAGGAACAGGTATATGATCCTGTGCTTGAAAATGTATCATGCTTCTAACCTTATCAGAAGGAACCTTGGGAAATGTAGCGAAGCGCATTATAACATCTTGGTTATTTACACCTAAAATTATGTCCTTGCTTTTAAATCCATTCTCGATAAGGAGCTTGCTTAGGTTTTCAGCAAAAAGCCTCGAATTAGCTACGCGTCCATCATTTACAACACCCTCCGGAAGCCTTATTCTTCCCCATGTTGAAACAGCATAGCTCTTAGCTGAAGCTTTAAGCTCTACTGCCCTCATTTCGCGAGAATCTACTTCAAGACCTATAATACTTCTATTACCTAATATCATAATTTAACCTCCGGCTGATATAGCAGAGAAAATAGGTGCATACAGCGCAATAAGCATTACACCTATAATAACTCCAATTACAATTATTGCTAGCGGTTGAATCAAGGCTTGAAGGCCTCTTGCATCAGTAGTAACCTCTTGCTCATAAAACTCTGCGACCTTATCTAAGAGAGAAGGCAAAGACCCCGATTCTTCTCCAACCGATATCATATGCGTTACCATAGGGGGAAACACTTCACTTTCTTCTAATGTTGAAGCTATAGTTCTGCCTTCCTCTATCCTGGCAGCCGCTAATTGGACAGCTTCATTAAGAACATCACTTCCTGATGTTGGTCCAGCACTCATAAGTGCCTGTACAACAGGTATCCCCCCTTCTAAAAGAGTAGAGAATGTTCTTGTAAATTTCGCAATTACGGACTTTAGGATAAGTGAGCCAAAAATAGGCATTTTAATCTTCATTCGTTCCCAAAGCTTATGACCCATGGGACTCTTAACAAAGAGTGCGATACCACCAACAATTGCTAGAATAACTAATACCCATATATAAGGATCAGTCCTCAATGAGTAAGAGGCATCATATATAAACTGTGTGATAGCATTTGTTTTAGTACCTGGAGGAGTTGATTTTTGAAATACAGGTACAAGGAATAATAACATTGCAATGAATACAACAAGTGCAAATATGCCAATCACCTTAGGGTATGATAGGGCAGATTTAACCTCATCCTTTAGTTCTTTTTCTTTTTGAAGCTGCTCTGACAATCTCAATAGAGATGTTTCTAGGGTGCCTCCTACTTCTCCGGCGTTTATCATTGAAACATAGAGATCATTAAAAATACCGGGGTAGGAACTAAATGCATCTGTTAAATTCATTCCGCTCTCAACATTGCCCGAGATAGACACTAGAGCATCTGAAAGAGTGGGGTTATCTGTTTGCTTGCTCAGGGTTGAAAGTGCTCTTGTTACAGGAATACCAGAACTAATCATGGCAGAAAACTGCCTGCTAAAAAGGGTTAAATCCTCAAGAGTAGCCTTCTTTTTTGATAGAAACGAGCTACTCTTGGCTTTGGGTTTTCCCTCTGTAAGGTCAATAATAGAAAGGCCATTCTCTTTCAGCCTATCGGTTGCCAATGAAGAGCTCTCAGACATAATCTGACCTTTTACAAGTTGCCCCTGTTTATTAATAGCTTCATAATTAAAGGACGGCATTTACTAATCCTCCCAAATACTTGCTTAGAAAAACGCATTTTGCAAAATTCGTTCTACTTCAGCCTTATCTATGCAGTATTCTATAACGGTATCACGGTTTATTCGGCCTTTGTTATATAATCTAATAAGAGCTTGATCCATTGTTTGCATGCCTAGGGCATGACCGGTTTGTATTGATGAATATATTTGGTGCTCCTTGCCATCTCTTATCATGGTTTTTATTGCAGAAGTATCTACCATATATTCAACTGCAACAACCCTACCTTTATCATCGATAGTTGGCAGTAATTGTTGAGAAACAACGGCTCTTAGTGAATTTGCAAGTTGTTGTCTTACCTGAACTCGTTTACCACTATCAAAAGAATCAATAATTCTTGATATCGTTAACGGAGCGGTTTGGGTATGTAAGGTTGAGAATACTAAATGTCCCGTTTCAGCAGCTGTAAGCGCTATAGATATACTTTCTTGATCACGCATCTCACCTATCATAATTATGTCTGGATCATGTCTTAGAACATGACGAAGAGCTGCCGGAAAGCTACGTGTATCAGTCCCAAGCTCACGCTGGCGCACTGTTGCTTTATTATGCTTATGTAGAAACTCAATGGGATCTTCAATTGTTACTATATTACATGCCCTCTTATTATTTATTAAATCTATCATAGCAGCCAAGGTTGTTGATTTGCCACTACCCGTAGGCCCTGTGACTAGTATTAGGCCACGGGGTAGATCGCATAACCTTTTTACATCACTTGGAAGACCTAAATCATCAAATTTAGGAACTGTAAATGGAACAGCTCTAAAAGCTGCAGCCATTGTACCCCTCTGATACATAATATTACCCCTAAACCTGGCACAACCTTTAATAGCATATGAGAAATCAAGTTCCCAATCCCTGTCTAGCGCTTCCTTTTGATAGTCCTTAATTATTGCTAAAACCATATTTTCAATATCAGCAGCGTTAAGACGCGTTGCATCAATAGGTTGTAGTTGACCATTAATTCTGATACATGGTGATTTACCAACTACTAAGTGTAAATCTGAGCCTTTTTTTTCTACAGTCATCTTAAGAAGTTGGTCTATTGTATATTCATAATTTGTGGGCATGTTAAAATATTGCATTTTTATTACCTCTTATATAAAGTACTTAATAATGAATAGCCTAATAAGTATTATTTTAACCCATCAGTTAAAGGAGAATCGATGTATGTAATGTAATCTTTAAGTAGTTTAATATTCTCAGGCGTTTCCTCTACATATAAAACATAATGATACGAAGTATTATCTCTGGACACATTATCTGAAATAGTAAAATTAATAGAGGGTATACCGGTTAATTCAACAAGCAAAATGAGCCGATTTCTAAGCGATCCCTTTCCACCTGAAGAATCAGAATAGTCTATGGGGACCTTAATTTTCTCTGTCATAACATCAAGATTGTTTATATTGTTCAAAACATATAATTTAAAATCTGAAGGGCAATAAACAATGAGATTTCTAGAAAACTCAGGGTAATTTAAATAATTAATATAAACATTAGGTAATTCTAATGCATCAATTCTGGCCTTTAGTTCGCTGGCAGTGATGTTGATTGTATCATATACAAAGAAAGCACCGTCGCTTGTATGCTCTTTAATATCGAATGCAGCTATTACCTCTTTTGCTAGTTCAATATCAATTGTACTTCCGGCAAGCCAAACCTTCTTAAGGCTTCTTTCAAAGGTAATAACATCAACATTAATAGCCATTTGATTTACTATTGGAATAATTTCATCTGCAGATAGATACTTTAACTTTACACCAGAAATTACAAAAGCATTATTACTTGCATTGTCAGGTATGTCAATCTTTTTGATAATATTCTGCATTTGGGTTATGGCAGTATTGTCTCCATAAGCCCATATAATCATTGGATTAGACTTTATAACTATACCTGAATTAATACCCATACGCCGAAGTAAATCATTAGCTATATCAGCACTTATGTATTTAGTATTAATCGGTGTTAACAGTATCATTTGTTTTGATAAGTCTGTTGAAGCATTCTCAGGCTTATCTAACATATTTATAAGTTCATTAACCTTGCTTAGCTCTTGATGAAGCCCATGAATCCATATTACTTTTTTATTGCTATCTAAGGTTACTATTTTAACCGGAATATCTAAAGACTCTATTTGTGAAGATATAACATCAGCGGTTATATATTTTAACGTGAAATTTGTAAGGGAAATATTAGTATAGAAGTCTTTACTTAAGGTATCCCTATCACCAACAATAATTGTATTTTTATCTTCTATATAGTCATACCCTATAGATTTCAATACATATTCCAAAGCTGTTTTATAAGGCACATTCTGAATATTCACATCTATATTTTTAGGATCACCTGTAAATATAATGTTTTTATTCATATTAAGAGCAAAGGCAGATAAAACATCACGAATATCTGCATTTCTCATATCTATTGAGATGGTATCTTCCGTTGCCATAGCTGGAGCAGTTATAAAACAAGATAAGAATATTGTACTAACCAAAACAATTGCGACTAATGATTTGCTTAGCCTTTTTGTATTTTGCATCTATAAGACCCTCCTAAAAACATTTGTTACTTTTCTGCACCTTCAGATAGATTAAGGACTATAACATTATCTTCACCAGACTTCAAAGTAACAGTATCTAGTGCGATATTTTTTACAACCCATTTACTATCTCCAACTGCATCATTAATTTGAACTATGTAGGAAGATTCTCCCCATTCAATAATAGCTGTTGAATTCATATCTGCATAAACAACGCCGGTAAGATTCATTATTGATTCAAAAGGATCATTGTTGATATCACCCTTTATATCACTATCAGTCCTAATCACCTTAGGAAGTACTTCAACACTAGTTTCATTTGTATTTGTATTAGTATTATTATCTGGTCCTGTAACAGTCGGACTAGGAGTGGGATTTTGGCCTGAAACGCTCATGTCATCATTATCGAAACCCCCTGTAAATACAAAAATAAATAGAACCACTAGCCAAATAGCTAATATTGGTAATAAGTATTTAAGTGATTTGTTTCTTTTTAAAAATGTTTTAAATGCTGTTTCTTCATTTTTTATATTATTTGACTTATTGATTATTAACACTCCCTTCTTTTTAACTAACAAAAAAGAAACTGAAAAAAATAACAATACTGTGAGTTTACATTATTT
>CAYMAE010000015.1:5662-25220 GCA_964388375.1 uncultured Ruminiclostridium sp. | reverse complement strand
TAACTAACAAAAAAGAAACTGAAAAAAATAACAATACTGTGAGTTTACATTATTTGTTTATTAATTACAATATGAATTTATAGAAATAGACAATTACAGCCTCCATTATTAAAAATATTTATTAGATTTATACAGAATTATATCATAATTTTGATATTGCTGTATCCCTCTAAAATTACATCACTAAATGAAAATACCATACACATTTTACAAAGGATCTCATAAAAAGCTTCCAACATACCAATCTATTATTTGATTTCCCAAAAAGCCACAAATAAATGTGGAAATAACTATAAATGGCCCAAAAGGAAGTGCGCTTTTCTTGTCCAAAACTTTAAAAATTAGTAATATTATGCTAATAATTCCACCTATCATAATTGAAATAAATAGTGATAGTAATGATAGTTTCCATCCTAAAAACATACCTATGGGAATAAAGAGCTTGACATCCCCCATTCCCATTCCTCCATCATCACGGTATCTTATAAATGATAAAAGAGCGATAATAAATAGTATACCTGCCGCAGAAATCATACCAATAAAAGGTGAATACCATGCTGGTGAGCGGTATAAAGAAAATGGTTCAACAAATATATGATACGCTGAAAGTGCTAATCCGCCCACGAAGCCTACTAAGACCAACCCATTTGGAATTATCATGTGCTTTAGGTCTATTAATGCTATGGGTATTAAAAGGGTATAAAGAAAAATAATTGCCACTGTTTCTATTGAAAATCCATATCTTGTGTAAGTAAGAAGCCAAATAACTCCTGTGAAGAATTCGACCAAAGGATATTGAATTGATATCGGTTTTTTACAATATCTACATTTTCCACCTATGAATATGTATGAAAAGACAGGAATCATATCTATTGCTTTCAATTTTTCGTTGCAGTCATTACAACTCGAATTAGGAAATACAATTGATTTATCTGCAGGTAAACGAAAGATGACAACATTAAGAAAGGATCCTATACATAAGCCCATTAGAAAAAGAAATATCTTCATAAAAATCTGAAATTCAACTGATGAAATATTAATCATTAAATCATCCCTTTCATCTTTTGCTTGTTATATCATTCATCGGTTTATGATTAGTAATCCTAAAGCTGATATATTTATCTAAAACGGCATCGTATTACAATATTGGAAGTTTTTATTATAGTTTAATAGTTGCACATGATTCGTTGTTGCGTTGTTTAATAATATCACTTTTTAGAAGTGGCCATTAAATCCTTTACCTCTTGATAGAGGTCTCTGGTTGCTTCAATAAGTCTATTAGGGATTTTTTCCTTTTTTCTAGGATCTGAAAAACTCATAATTAATTTGCTGAGCCACTGAGTACTCTCCTCATAATTTTCTAATCTTTTATTTAACTCACCAATTATGTAAATACAGGTGTACTGGTCGAGTTTTCCTTCTACCGAAAGATCCTCCTGTGCATATGCTTTCTTGTAGTTTTCCAATGCATGCACTATGAATTTATTCTCATGCTCATGGTCCTCACTATACCTATATAGCCAAGCAATTCTCATACATATCTTCCCTATTTCCGAGTTTGGGGCATCCATAGCATAAAGGTTTAATAGTACAATTTTAAAAGCCTCCATAGCCTGATCCAAATCTCTTTCACCTAAAAAACTACGTTTTTGCCATCTAGGGGTAATCTTTTCTTCTATTTTAGCTCTGTCATATTTATTAATACTTGAAAAGCTAGTAATATGCGCACCATATCCACACTCTGGACAAATGACCGCCTCATGAAATAAAGGGTTTACTCCCTCGTAATAAGGGCAGAAATCACCATCTTGCTTTAATAGCCTTATTTGTTTGGACCTGACCTTTGTATATTGAATCTCCTTATTACATACAGGGCAAGTAATTTTAGAGTTATAAACCGGCTTGATTTTATCCATAATGCTTTAATTTCCTCCAAACTATAACCACTATATTACAGTTACCACACTTTTTTAGAAGATAACCAGCTTACATGGAACCGATTCTATTTTGTGTTATAGGTCAATTACTTCTATGTTTGCTATGGCGTTATCTATTAATTCATCATGATTTAAGACGCCTTCATACTCTTTTGTTTTTCTTAATGAAGGCTTTGTAACCGGATGCTTCGCTACAAATACAGTGCAACAATCTTCATAGGGAAGTATCGATGTATCGTAGGTGCCAATTTTTCTTGCTAAATCAATGACCTCATTTTTGTCCATTCCAACTAAAGGACGATAAACAGGCAAGTCTACAGCATCATTTGTAACAAGCATACTCTCCATAGTTTGACTTGCTACCTGACCTATTGCTTCACCGGTTATAAGACCTAAAGATCTATTATTTAATGCGACTCTTTCTGCAATTTCCATCATATATCTTCGCATTATTATAGTAAGATATTCTTGAGGACATTTTTCATTAATTGCAAGCTGAATCTCTGTAAATGGTACTATATGAAGCTTTATGCCAATACACCATTGTGATAGGAGCTGTGCAAGTTTTACAACCTTATCTTTTGCCCTATCGCTGGTATAAGGGTGGCTGTGAAAATAAACAGCCTCCAGCTCGACTCCACGCTTTGCAATCATCCAGCCGGCAACGGGGCTATCAATACCACCAGACAGAAGAAGTGTGGCTAATCCTCCCGTTCCTGAAGGAAGACCTTTAGCGGCAGGAATTATCTCGGAGTAAAGGTAAGTTTGGTCCCGGACCTCAACATAAAATATAAAGTCGGGATTATGAACATCTACCTTCAATTGTGGTAAACTCTTTAGAATATGCGCACCAAGATCTGCACAAATTTTAGGCGAATTTAATGAAAATGTTTTATCTCCACGCTTTGCTTCTACCTTAAATGTTTTATAGTCTTTTCGTAAAATGAGCTCCTCAATAATCTTAACTGATGTATCTTTAATCAAATCATAGTTTGATTCTATCTTTGTAACAGGGCTAACTGATGCAACTCCAAAGATTTTTTGAAGTCTTATAATAGCCTCTTGTACATCAAAATCAGAATCTGATGATTCAATGTAAATTCTACTTTGGGACTTTCGCACATTAAATATAGCTATATCGGCAAGCCTCTTTTTGATATTTTTTATGAGCTTGTTTTCGAAAATATGCCTATTTAGCCCCTTTAAGAATATCTCCTCGTATCTTATTAAAATTACGTTTTCCATATTTACATCTCTTTCCATCATATTTGTGCTTTTTTTGGGGTGCAATATACTGTAATGATAATAATCAGACCCACAATACTTTTTTAATTGAGTTTGCTACTGTTACAGCTTCATCTTCTGTATTAAATGAGCCAAAACTAAATCTAATGGCACTCTTCGCCAAATTCGTAGTCAAGCCTACTGCTTTAAGCACATGACTAATAGAATTTCTTTTTGAATGACAAGCCGAACCACTAGAAATATAAATCTCATCTATTTCAAGGAAATGAAGCATAGTTTCGGACTTTATGCCCTCAAAGGATATATTAATAATATTCTCGATTCCATCATCTGGAGAGTTTATATTCATGTTAATTCCGGGTGATTGCTTCAGCTCTCGTATAAGTCTTTCACGAATTATTAGCGAATTTCCCTGGTCTTCTTTCATTCTATCTATTTTTTTCTCTGCAGCAAGGCAAAAACCTGCTATAGAGGGAATATTCACTGTGCCTGACCTAAGCTTTGCTTCATGGCCTCCACCAAAGATTAGAGGGTGAAGCCTGTTGCCTTTACGAATGTAGAGCATACCTACGCCCTTTGGACCATGAATTTTATGAGCACTAAATGATATAAAATCAGCCAAGAGCTCTCTTGTGTTTATTCCAAGCTTGCAAAAGCCTTGAACGGCATCTACGTGAAATGCAGTATTCTTGTTATTGGATTTTATAATATGGGAAGCCTCAATTACTGGCTCTATTGTTCCTAACTCATTATTTACAGCCATTATATTAACAAGAATTGTGTCTTTTCGAAGCTTATCTTTTAAATCTTCAAGTAAAACTCGGCCATATTTATCAACCTGCAGGTATTCTACCTCAAAACCTAGCCTCTCAAGGTCCTTTAAAGATTCTAATGAAGCCGAATGCTCGACAGGAGACGTAAGAATATGATTACCCGACCTTTTTAAAATCTCAGCCGAACCTCTAAGTGCCATATTAATTGATTCGGTTCCACCCGAGGTAAAAACAATCTCTTCTTGAAGGGCTTTTATTGTTTTTGCAAGCTTTGCTCTGCTATCCTCTAAAATATGTTCTGCCCTTATTCCGAGGTTATGAAGTGATGAAGAGTTGCCGAACTCCTCTAACATAAGCTGTGCTGTTAATTCGACCACCTCATTATAAGGCCTTGTAGTGGCACTATTGTCGAAGTATATCATTATTTGCGCCTCTCATGATATTAGTATTTTAATTCTATACACTCAAATATTTAAAATCCTTGTTTCAATAGCTTTTTTTGAAACCTCTAAAAGTCCATAGGTTGCCGTAGATCCACGTGGACAACCTAAACTTCCTGGATTCAAAAACACTATATTGGAGCTTACCTTTTGTAAGGGAACGTGAGTATGTCCAAACAAGACTGCATCAATGTTCTCATTTAAAGCTTTTTTCTCCAAACAGTCTATACCGTATTTAACATTATATTTATGTCCATGGGTTAACAAAATACGTTTGTCCTCAACCTCAATAATTATCTCAGAAGGCATATCTATTACAAAATCACAGTTTCCAGGAACCATAAATATGTCCCTATCTTTAGGCTGAGTTTCTGTAAGCCTTACAGCATCCTTATAATAATCACCAAGATGTATAATGCCATCTATTTGACCATATTTTCCAATAAGCGCTCTAGCAGCAAATATGTTACTATGGGTGTCGCTAATTACTAGATATAATTTCATGGCTACTCCAGTTTTTAAGCTTCTTTGCTAACAATTTAAAAGCCTTACCCCTATGGCTGATGTTGTTTTTAATGTTTTCATCTAGCTGGGCTAGTGTCTTTTTATATTGTGGAACAAAAAATATTGGATCATAGCCAAAACCTTTGTTTCCTTTAGGGGAAAAGGATATTTTGCCTTCTAATGTCCCCAAAAATGTCATTTCTTCTATATTTGTGACTATGGAAACAGCACATCTGAATCTCGCATTTCTAAATTCATCCGGAATTCCATTCATTAGCTTGAGCACACCTTGGCACCTTTCTTCATCCGTGATCTTACCCAGAAATCTTGCTGAGTATATCCCAGGTGCACCGCGTAGAAAGTCAATCTCAATTCCACTGTCATCAGCGATAACCATCTCACCTGATATTTCTTGTATTGCTCTAGCCTTTAAAAGAGAATTTTCTTCAAATGCTAATCCGGTTTCTTCTACATCTATGTCTATACCCGCCTCGTTCTGTGATATAACTCGGAAGTTACAGCCAGCTAGTATACTTTTTATTTCTTCTACTTTTCCTTTATTCTTTGTGGCAATAATTAAATTTTTCATTACTTATCCCCAGCAAGAAAGGCCGCCTTCTGGATATTTACTATTTCTTCGATACCGTTTTCTGCTAGGCTAAGTAAATCATTAAATGTTGTTCTATCAAAAGGACTCTCCTCACCTGTTGCTTGTATCTCAATTAGTTGGCCTGAAGCTGTCATTACAACATTCATATCAACTGTGGCGTTTGAATCCTCGGCATAACATAGGTCTAGGAGCTCCTCTCCATTAACATACCCTACGCTTATAGCTGCTACGAAATCCTTTATGGGGATTTCACTTATGAGCTTCTTTTTAACCAACAAAGCGCAGGCATCCATTAGTGCCACAAATCCACCAGTTATTGCTGCAGTTCTTGTGCCTCCATCAGCTTGAATTACATCACAATCAATAGTGATAGTTCTTTCTCCAAGAATCTTTAAATCCATAACCGATCTTAACGATCTACCAATCAGGCGTTGAATCTCGCTTGAGCGTCCACTTATTCTCAAAGAGTTTCTGTCACGATTTTTGCGCGACGAGGTGGACCTTGGAAGCATATCATATTCAGCCGTAACCCAACCTTGACCTGATCCTTTTTTAAACATGGGAACTCTTTCTTCAATACTGGCTGTGCATATAAGCTTTGTATCGCCAAACTCAACTAAGACAGATCCTTCAGCATATTTATTGAAATCTCTGGTTAGCTTGATTTTCCTTAATTCGTTACTTTTTCTTCCGTCAATTCTCTGTTTACTCATTTTAAATACCATCCAAGTTTTTTCTCTAATATGTTATCACATGTGTATAATGTTATCCAGAAAATAAAAAAACTAAATATTTTTATTATTAAATTAAAATATAAAACAGGGAGCCTTACGATAGAATCAATTTATCTCCCGTAATAGTTCCCCGTCTATATCATTCCAAAAAATAGCTATATCATGCTCAACTATTTACTTTAGCTTTAGTTTAAACTTAATATTTCAATTATACTTCTTGCAAGAGATTCTGCTGATTTTTGAATAAAAGCACTATCATTTATTAGCACTAAGTCATTATTATCCGACATACATACTACCTCGGCTAAAACTGCTGGCATTTTTGTATATTTTAATACGTACAGGCCATCTCCTTTTACCCCGATATCATTTGTATTTAAATCAGCAATCAAATTTTTCTGCACAATCCGGGCATAATCCTTTCCCTTATAACTAGTTGGATAATACAATGTCATTGAGCCTTTATATCCATCAGGCATACTATTATTATGTATACTTACAAAAAGTGTCGCGTTCCTGTCATTTGCAAATATTGTCCTGTCTTCGAGGCTAACATATCTATCTGTTGTACGGGTCATAGCAACGTTTACGCCATAAGCTTTTAAAATGGTCTGGCATCGTAATGCAATATCCAGATTATATTTTTTCTCTTCATATTCTTCATTAGGACCGTAAACTGTTCCTGGGTCGCTTCCCCCATGGCCAGGGTCAATAACTACTAGTTTAGAAGCAGGTGAAGTAGGTGAATCTGGAAACTTGGAATCATCCTTTGTTTGAACTAAAATGAGTTCATTAGTTCCGACGCCTACAGTAATGTCAAATTGTGTGTTAGGATTATTTTTTGATACAGTCAAGAAAGTGTAATTATCGGTAGTGAAAGTCGAAACCGACGTTGCCACACTATCATTTAAAGACAATGTGCCACTTCCAAGATTGGTAATATTTATAGGCATCATAAAAGTGACAGAGCTTTTATCTTTAGCTTCATCTACGATTATTTTGTCCTTATGTGTATGAAACTTACTTATTATTGACTGCCCTGTTAATCTCACAATAGTATTACCGTCACCATCACCCGCCTTAAGATTGGACGGAACCTCAGTATCCTCTATTGGAGGCTGGGTAGGTGTGGGTGTAGGACTTGCAGAGGGCGCCGGTGTTGGTGTAGGTTTTGATGACGGCGCCGGTGCTGGATTTGATGGTTTTGGAGAAGCAATTGGTGATTCTGAAGGCGGTGTGGGCAAATCGGAATTTACAGACTTGCTTCCGGAATTAATAACAAAGACAGAACTACCACCTGACACTGTATGCGAGTATGTAATTGTATTGGAATAACAGATACGTATTATAGTACAATTATGTTTCGTATTATAGTTTACAAGAATCCCGTAGATAACAGAATTACCAGACAAATAACCCTCTTTAAACCTTGTATCC
The DNA here is from genome assembly GCA_964388375.1 of uncultured Ruminiclostridium sp. GTDB lineage: Bacteria > Bacillota > Clostridia > DSM-8532 > DSM-8532 > DTU059. Next base: position 17,540 of record CAYMAE010000015.1, on the reverse strand, counting down.
TTGCCAGGTAAGGTTATTTGTATCATTTTCTCATTTTCCCTAAGTTCAAATCTTGGATTGGAGCCAATTTTAGTTTGCGTTAAGGTAATTTTGTCTAAAGTTAATATACAGGAATCTCCAGACATAATCCACGATAAAGGTCCATAATTCGCTATATCATTGCCTCCATTATTCTGATTGGAAGGATTTGACGGTGCTGGTGTAGCACTTGGGCTTGGTGAAGGCTTAGCCGATGGTGCCGGTGTAGCACTTGGACTTGGAGAAGGCTTAGCCGATGGTGCTGGTGTAGCACTTGGGCTTGGCGTTTGATTTGAAGAGCTGCCCTTGCCGAGTGTTATAATAATAGATTTTCCATCAGTAGCTGTGTTTATATTATAAATAGGCTTAGTACTCGTCTCAATTACAACATTGGTACGCTTTGGACTAGACATGTTTGCTAATCTAACTTGAACAACACTGCCCTTGTTTATATCGAATCTAATTGTCCTAGAAACATCAACATTCTCTATTTCTAAGCATAAACGATAGTTCTCAATAGAGCCTTCTGGCATTATAAGATATTGATTGACAATCTTAGTCGAGGATGAAAAAATTCTGATTTCTTCGACATTACCTTCTTGTTTGTATGTAACCTTTGATGCTGTCCCCCCTGTAGAAATCTCCAGAGTATCGATAGCCTGTGTAGATAAAATAATAGAAAAAAAGGATACACAGATAAGGCATAGAACGATTAGAATCGACATATTTTTCTTCATTTTTCACACCTCTTGAAGTTTTTCTTGCGTAAATAAGTAAATAAATAACCTTTTGTTAAAATGTTCGTAAATAAATCATAAAAACTTTTGTAAAATAATTGTTGAAATAACAACGTTTAAGTTGTCTATTGTATATTTTACCACATTTTTTGTCATTCTAAATATACAATAACTAAACAATTATGTTACAAAATTCTTTCAAAAGACCTATTCAAAATTATATATCGGCTTTTTGGGGTGATCAGATTCACTATATGAGTAAAAACATCCACAATATTTTTGCATATAATAGTGTTTTCCTCTTGAAATCTCTCTACCCCTTCTATAAAGATCGCGAAAATCCTCATAATAGAAAGAAACGCCATATTTATTAGCTGACTTTTCTGCTAAGAGCTTTATTAAATCATGGTTTTGATATGGACTTATAAGTAGACTGGTAGTAAACGCATCATAGGATTTTTCTTTTGCTATTTTTGCAGCCTCATCCAACCTTATTGAATAGCACGCTTTACAACGAATTTGCTTGTCTTCATCAAGATTATTACGCCAATAATCTAACATATTAGAATCTTCATAGATAACGGGTACGTCATACTCTCTAGACATAATCCCTACAGCATCCCTACGCTTTTCATTTTCTTCTATGGGATGAATGTTAGGGTTGTAAAAAAATCCCCCTAAAAGAGTATCTGTAGTGTTTTGAATCTTTTCAACTATAGCCACAGAACATGGTGCACAGCAAATGTGTAATAAGAGCTTCATTAATTATCCTTTCGAGAAATACATCCGAAAACCATTCCTTCTTTTAAATCATGACCACATGCATATTGATGTGGTGTCATCCTTTTGCATGATTCAACCTGAATTTCACGAACGAGAATGGCGCCATCAAGTGTTTTCACCCACATATCACAATCTCCTAGTTCAAGGATAGTTCCAGGTAAAACACTATTGTCCTTTATTGTTACTTCTAGATGATTTGGAGTATCTTCTATCCTCGAGCAGCATATCTTTGTCCGTTTGCCGCACATCTCCGAATAAGCGCCTGGCCACGGTGTTGTGCCTCTAATAAGATTATGAATATCTATTGATGGCTTGTTCCAATCAATTAATCCTGTCTCTTTATCAATTTTGGAAGCATAGGTTGCCTTATCATCGTCTTGCTTAACTCTTTTTAAAGCCCCGTCTTTTAAAGCCTCAATTGTTTTAATTAATGTTTCTGCTCCGAGTAATGACATCTTGTCGTGAAGTTCTCCTGCTGTCGTGTCTATCTTTATACTAATTTCTGACTGCATAAGTATGTCACCAGTATCAAGACTAAGTTCAGTAAACATGGTGGTTATGCCAGTTTTGTCGTCTCCATTTATTATGGACCATTGTATCGGGGCAGCACCCCTATATTTAGGCAGTAGCGAAGCATGAACGTTTATGACTCCATGCTTTGGAATATCTAATACGCTTTGCGGAAGGATTTGTCCAAATGCACAGGTTACAATTAGGTCAGGTTTTAATAATTCAAATTCATCTATGAATTGTGGTTCCTTTGATAATTTTATGGGTTGATAAACATGAATGTTTTTCTCCAAAGCATATTCTTTTACTGGAGATGGTTGAAGCTTATGACCTCTGCCCTTCGGGCGGTCAATCTGAGTAACCACACCAATAACTTCATATTTATCATCAATTGCTTTTAATGAGGGCACTGCAAAATCAGGAGTGCCCATAAAGAGTATTCTCATATATCTAATCCTTTTCTATCTCAATAAATTCAGTGACTTTTTCGTCAAAAAGGATGCCCTCAAGATGGTCAAGCTCATGACAGAGGCAAACCGCCTTTAAATCTTCACCTTCGACGCGAAGCTTTTTACCGTTGCGGTCAAGATATTCAACGACAACCTTCTCAGGCCTTTTAACAATACCAAAAATACCTGGGAGACTTAAACAGCCTTCTGTTTCATTCTGCTCGCCTTCGCTTGCAATAATTACGGGATTTATTAATTCAAGATAATCTTCTCCTACATCAATAACTACAATTCTTTTTAGAACTCCTACCTGTGGAGCCGCTAAACCCACACCATTATTTTCGTACATGGTCTCTTTCATATCGTCTAAAAGCTCTATTGTTCTATCATTAATTTCTTTTACTACTTTACAGCGTTTATTTAATACTTCATCGCCTTTTGTTATAACATTTCGAAGTGCCATATCTATCTCCCTTGGATTGCTATGTGTATTTGTTAATAAATCTATTAAATCATATTATACCATGATTGATGTGGTAGCAACAATTATAATCACATACTCGCGGGATCTATATCCACGTTTAAATATGTCCCTGTTGCCTTAAGTTTAGGAAAAATGTTCAATACTTCATTTATAAGGTGCACTAATGTATTTATTGATGCTAGCTTAATTATTATTCGCCATTTTGCCCTATTTCTAACAATGAATATAGGCGCCGGCATTACATCTGAGCATTCAAAGCCAGTAGTTTGGCAGTATATTCCAATTATCTTGCCCTTTAACTCTTCTAGGGTCCTTCTCGCGTATTTTTCATCTTCCCCCGATACTTCAATTAGTCCAATATGACAAAACGGAGGTGCCGTGATTTTCATGCGCATGGATATCTCCTTTTGATAGAACTCTTCATAGTCTTGTGTAAGCGCAGTCTGAATGGCATAGTCATCGATATTATACGCCTGAATGACAGCTCGCCCTGGTTTATGTCCTCTACCTGCCCTACCTGTTGCTTGTGTAATGAGCTGGAATGTTCGCTCACTTGCTCTATAGCCACTTGTAAAAAGCATAGCATCTGCAGATAATATCCCGACAAGTGTTACATTGGGAAAATCATGTCCCTTAGCCACCATCTGGGTGCCTGTAAGTATATCTGCCTCTTTATTTCGAAAAGCATTTATGATTTTTTGATGTCCGTTTTTACCGCTGGTTGTATCCATGTCCATTCGAAGAACCCTAAATCCAGCTTCATGATTTATAAGCTCCTCCTCTATTTTTTGTGTTCCTGAGCCAAATTCCTTAATATTATTGCTCATACACTCTGGACATGTTCTTGGAATCGCCTCAGCATATCCACAATAATGACAAATCAACCTTTTATCATAAGTATGTAAAGTTAACGATACGCTACATTGAGGACATTTAATGGTATAACCACATTCTCTACATTGAAGAAAGGATGCATAGCCACGCCTATTTAAAAATAGAATGCTTTGCTCTCCATTTTTTTTATTCTGCACAAGCTCTTCTTCAAGCCTTCTGCTAAATATACTTCTATTACCATCCTTTAGCTCTTCTCGTAGATCAACTAAAATTGTTTGTGGTAATGGCATACTATTAGGCCTTGTTTTCATTTCTAAAAGCTTGATTCTATTGTTTAAAGCACGATAATATGTTTCTACCGAGGGCGTAGCTGATCCAAGCACTAGTAAGCAGCCGTTAATATTACATCTTGCTCGTGCCACATGCCTGGCATCATATTTTGGAGTAATTTCTGATTTATATGTATGCTCGTGCTCCTCATCTATTATGATAATCCCCAAATTGGTAAGGGGTGCAAAAATAGCTGAGCGAGCCCCTATAACTACATCAATTTGCCCATTTTTAATTTTACGCCACTGGTCATAGCGCTCCCCTTGGGATAGCCTGCTGTGCTGAACAGCAACTCTGTTACCAAATTTTCCTATGAATTGGCCCGTCATCTGTGGCGTTAAAGATATTTCGGGAACAAGTACGATGGCGGTTTTTTTGTTTTTAATAACCTCTTCAATAAGCCGTATATAGATTTCAGTCTTTCCACTGCCTGTAACACCGTGTAAAAGAGCCTCTTTAAGCCCATTTTCATTTAATAGGGGCATAGTCTCATCTAGTACTTTTTTTTGATCTTCTGTATAATCAACTTGCTCATGTGGGGCGTATTCTATATTTTCAAATGGATCTCTTTCAATTTCCATCTCACAATAGGAAACCCATCCCTTTTTCATCATACTGCGAACTGTGCCGTGGTTCACACCAACTATTAATAATAAATCTTGAAGAGCACATATTTCCTCTACGAAAAGAACTTCCATTATTCTTATAAAATTGATACTTCGGACCTTCCCTGCATCCGCAAGTGAATCAAATTCTTCCTTGCTTATAGCTGGTACAACTGCTTTAACAGTCTTTTCATTAACAATTTGAGAATAAGTCTCATTTTTAATAATAAGACCCTTATCTAATAAATAATTGACATCATTCTTATCTTCTTCACTCGTAATAACATCTTGCTCTGGTAATCCTTTATTACTCTTATTAAGCTTCTCTAGAATGCTCTTTTGAGCTTGGCTTAAAGGTATATCAGATTCTAAATTCTCTAAACTTTTTAGAGCTTCTTTATTAATTACAAGTATAATATGTTTTTTTAGATTCAAGCCCGCTGGAACCATAAGCCTTATACAATCGCCCCAATTAGAGAAATACCGGGTTTTCATCCATTTTGCCAGCTTAATCATTTCATTAATTAGTAAAGGGGCATCATCAACAAATTGAGATATTTCTTTTACTCTAATATCAGGCTCGCCTTCCCAGACCTTAATTATCCAACCTACCCTTGTTTTATTTTTGGGACCAAAGGGAATCAACACCCGGACTCCGGGTGCTGCTTTTTCTATATCTAATATTGGTACTGCATAATCGTAAAGCTTATCAAAGCTTCTGTTTGCATCAGAAAGAGCAACAGACGCAAGGAGCATATTTGATTCCTCCAAATAAATTAAGGTGAAGTAAAAACTTCACCTTTCTATAGTACAATTATATTATTCTTAAGTCAAAGAGGGACTTGCAATCATACAAGTCCCTAATAACCTCAACAGGAATATTCCTTGTAAACGAACTCAGGAATATTGCTGATATCTCCGCTTATTGAAAATGTGAATTGTGTATCAAATTTATCAGATAATACTTTAATTTGCTCAAAAAAGTATGGGTATTCATCTTGCGTTATTTTATATTTCGAAAGCCCATCGACATATATAGCTCTAATATCATAGTTCTGGGCAATCATTCCGCAAATGAAAGATAGTATTTGATCCATCGTTATAATCGGGAAGTCAGATATGTCAACATATCTTATGGGTTGTTTGATATTCGTAATGTGAGAAATTCCACGGTTAATAAATACAATATCTCCGGTACAACTTTCAAGTAGAGTATTTGCTGCCGCAATTAAATATTTTGTCTTTCCTACGCCCTTGTTCCCATAAACAACCTTTATCATGGGTATCGTCCCCTTTCCTATTCCTTTTTGTTATTGTTTTCTTTTACAACCTCCATTTTAGAAACTGAGATCTCATAAGCCACTCTTTCCTCAACCTCATCTTCTGATAATTTCTTCTGATAGGTACGGCTTTGGATTCGGCCCCAAATACGGATATTATCCCCGACTTCAAATGAGCCTGCAAATCTTGCATTTCTTCCCCATGCAATACAGGGAATATAGTCAGATTTACTATAGGCTCTATTTACCGCAAGTAAAATATCGGCGATCTCTCGTCCAAAAGGTGTTGTTCTGTAAACGGGTTTTCTACAGACAAACCCATTTAGCACAATTTGGTTCGGATTCTTATTTGATACCTCCTCTTCTAAAATTTCTATTTCTCTTGCAAAAACAGTAAGCATAAGCTTATGCCCGCTATCATTATTATAATTGTTATATGAGCGAAATTGTCCTTCCACTATTATATCTTGATTTTCTACAATGCTGTCAGGGCTAACTAGCCGTTCTGAAAACATGACAGGTATATTATCATATGCATCACTTAAGCGAGGCACTTTGATATAAACTATGTAGAACCCCTCACCATATACTTCATGACTGAACTCAGAACTTGATAAAGCTTTGCCAATTAAAGTTACACTGTTGTTTTCTAACGCAGTAATTTCTGACATTTGAAACTACAACCCCTCTCAAAGTCTTTCGTACTTATCGAACAAGCTACATGATTAATTATTATTCAGTAGAAAGTCCGTTTAGAAGCAATCTTTCATATTGTAAATTAAAAAGCAATACACTTAGTAAATTTTAGTAAAAAAACTTTCTCATTTGAATCATATAATATATTTCACCAAATTAATAGGGGTGTAAACATCTTTTTTTATCGTTATTCATAAAATTATCGATTTATTTACTAATTCTTTATTTGCCTTCCATCATAACGTATTTTGTAATTATCTTTTATTAGCAATTCTGATATTTTTAAACATTCATAGCCATTCGTTGTTAGATTTTCTAATATTGAAGGCAGAATCTCGCTTGTGTGCAATGTATCATTGTGAAACAGTATAATTGATCCGTTTGATGTTCTTGTGGTAACACGCTTATAAATGTCTTCTTTTGATAAGCTCTTTTTCCAATCAAGAGAATCAACATCCCACTGTATTGTTTGATATTTCATCCTATTAGCTACTTTTATAGTTGTTGAGTCATATTCCCCATAGGGAGGCCTAAAAAATCTGGTGCTCTCCCCTGTGATTTCCTCAAGCATCTGAGTGCAAAGTATAATCTCCTCCTCGATTTTGTTCTCTGGTATTTTTGACATATGTGCGTGAGAGTATCCATGATTTGCAATTTCATGGCCTCTTTCATATATAAGTTTAACCGTTTCAGGATATTTCTTTGCCCAGATGCCTACTATAAAGAATGTGCCCGTTGCTTTATATTTATCCAATGTATCTAGTATTATTGGGATATCATCGGCTCCCCATGCACAATCAAAAGTTATGGCGCATTTTTTGCCTTCACATTCAACTGAATAAATTGGAATATCCTCACGATACTGAGTCGAGACCTGAGTAATGTATTCATTTACTTTAAGTCCATTAATAATTATTAGAATAATTATACTTATTAGAAAAAGCAATGGTATGTAATTCTTTTTTGGAATGAAAAAAAACTTCATAAAATCTACCTATAAAACAGGTTTCTGTTATGAATTTTATGCTTTTTACCCATTCTTATGCATACTTATAATGATAAGTCTTGTCATGAGCATGAGCACAACAGACGGTGTTAAGCTATGTAAAATATAATAATCGTGTAGATTTCTGCGGCTGTAGACTGCAATGTCTGGCAAGGCTATGATATCAACATGAATTTTCCGTTAATGCTCTTTTTAATTAACCCCTTAAGTTCTAAATCTAATAGAATCTCAAATAATTCTGTAAGCTCTAGCGAGGTTTTGTTTGATAACTCTTGGTCATAAAGGTCTTCTATCTTTAAAATACTTATAATTTTTTTTTCCTTTTGTGATAAAAGATGATTATTTTTTTTCCTTTTGCCCTTCTTTTTCTTTTCTATTGGAGCTATTCCAAAACTTAATTCTTCTAAAATATCATCTACATTTATTACCATCTTCGCGCCATCTTTTATTAATTTATTTGTACCTACACTATTATAATTATTGATGTTTCCAGGTATGGCGAAAACCTCTCTTCCTTGTTCTAATGCAGAACCTGCCGTGATTAGGGAGCCGCTTTTCATTCCAGCCTCTACTACCAATGTGCCTAATGACATCCCACTAATAATTCTGTTTCTACACGGAAAATGTATTGTTGATGGAGGACTTCCAGGAGGATACTCTGATATTACAGCTCCTGATTTTATAATCCTTGTCATAAGATTCTTATTTTCTGGTGGATATATAACATCTAAACCGCTTCCTAGGACTGCAACTGTCTTTCCACCAGCTTCAAGCGCTCCACTATGTGCTGCAGTGTCTATCCCTCTCGCCATACCACTTACTATTGTAATATCAGAATAAGCAAGATTAAATGCCATTTTAGATGCTGTTTCTATTCCGTATCCTGAAGCCTTTCTTGAACCTACTATTGCAACACAATTTGATTTTGGAATATTACCTAAAACATATAATACGATTGGTGGGTCAGGAATGTATTTCAGCATCTCGGGATATTCCTGATTAGTAATTGTCAAAATTTCTATTTTTTCTTTAGTACAATTATCTATTATATTTAGAGCTTCATTCCTTATATCCTCACTATAAAAGCTTCTATAGTTTTCTTTACTAAAACCTGCTCGTAACAAAATTTCCTTACTAGCCTCATATACTTTTTTAGCATCACCTAATGCAGTAATAAGGTCAATTTTTATTATGTTTTTTACTCCTTCAAGACAGCTTAGTCTCAGCCAATATTCAAGGTCATTAGTCATCTTTTTCTCCTTCTTCCTATTATGATTTAATCAACCTCTCATAGTCCTATCAAGAGCCCTGTATTGAATAGCCTCCGATATATGGCGTGAAAGTATGGTTTCACTTTGCTCAATATCAGCAATTGTTCTTGCCACCTTCAAAATACGGTCATGGGCCCTAGCACTTAAATTGAGCTTATCAAATGCTGCTCTTAATACCTTTTTACCATTGTTATCTAATTTACAGAATTCACGAATCATGGAACCATTTAGATGGGCATTGCAATAAATACCTGACTGTTTATATCTTTTCTGTTGAATCTTCCTTGCCCTGTTAACTCTCTTTCTTATTTTTTCTGAGCTTTCTTCTGTTCTTTCATTTTCGATTTCTACATATTTTAATGCTGGGACCTGGATATGTATATCAATCCTATCCATTAACGGGCCTGATAGCCTCGCTAAGTAATTTTCAGCATCTTTGAAGGTACAATTGCATTTACGAGTGGGATCCCCATAATAACCGCATTTACACGGGTTTGCTGCAGCAACAAGCATAAAACGACACGGATAAGTGACTGATGCATTTATTCTTGATATATTAGCTATACCGTCTTCAATGGGTTGGCGTAATACATCTAAGTTTCTTCTTGGAAACTCCGGAATTTCGTCTAGAAATAAAACTCCATGGTGCGCAAGGCTAACCTCTCCTGGCTTAGGGTGACTTCCTCCACCTACTAAACTGACTGCACTCACTGTATGATGAGGTGCACGAAATGGTCTTTCAGTAATAATTGGTGAATCCTGAGGCATAAGTCCTAAAACACTATAAATTTTAGTGACTTCAAGCGATTCATCGAAAGTTAGATTTGGAAGAATTGAAGGTAATCTTCTTGCTAGCATGGTTTTACCAGATCCGGGGCTGCCGATCATGACCAAATTATGTCCTCCACTAGCTGCAACCTCTAAGGCCCTTTTTGCATTCTTTTGGCCCTTTACATCTGCAAAATCATGCTGGTATACAATTTGATTTGAAACAAAAACTTCTTTAGACGCCTCAACATTAATAGGATTAATGCCTCTAAAATGGTCTATAGCATCATTAAGCATTTTAACTGGATATAATTCTATATCTTTTACTACCGAAACTTCTTTATAATTATCAAAAGGTACCATTAATTTTTTAAACCCTAAATCTTTAGTAGCAATTGCTTTGCACAGCATACCTGAACAATGTCTAATGCTGCCATCAAGTGCAAGCTCGCCGATTACCATATAATCATCTAAAGCATTTTGCGGAATCTCACCAGCACAGATTAAAACTCCTAGAGCTACAGGCAAGTCAAAGCCCGACCCATCTTTTCGTGTGTCAGCAGGGGCTAAATTAATAGTTATTCTTTTCATCGGAAATTTAAATCCAGAATTGTTAATAGCGGCTTTAACCCTCTCCCTTGCCTCTTTGACTGGGGTTCCGGCCAATCCAACTATATCGAAAGCTGGAATTCCGTTTGAAATATCGGCCTCAACTTGAACATGGTAACCATCTAGACCATTCAATGCACAGGTAGAAACTTTACTGAACATAGATCCTCCATACAGATAATTCTGATGGAGTCAATATTATCATATATTACATAATTTTACAAGTTAAAATAATTATGTTTCTATTGTATTAAAAATACAGATGTGCAATTTGTCTAATATCTAAGTTTCACACTTGTACTTATCATCTAATAGCATGGCATAATCTCCAGCAGGTTTAAATCCAAGTTTTCCATACACACGGCCTGCTTCTTGGTTGCTATAAAATAGATTAGGAACCTTATTATCCTTTAATATATCTTCACAAATGCATGAAACCACCAATGACGCAAGACCCTGCTTGCGATATTCTTCCCTAGTAATTACTCCACCCATAGTTGCATATTGGGAAGATTCTATTGTGGTATAGGCCTGCGAAATAATCTTACCATCCATTTTGAGCACAGAATATCGGCATATTCCCATTTCGATTCTTCGTTTTATTCCTCTTTCGATTTCCTCTGAAGAATTATAGAAGCGAGCAAATTCTGGGATGCTAAAAACCAATTGCGCCATCTCTTTACAGTCTTCTATCTCAGCTTTTTTAACCCGTGAGCAAGATATGAGCTTACTATTATCCTCTAAATACATATGTACAGATGGTTCAATAAACATAGCATTAGAATAAATCGAAAGATCACTTATGATATCAAGCTTTCCGACTATTATGTCTGAACCTACAAATGAAACAAAGCTTGCTAGTTCATCTACATCTAAAAAAGAACCTTCGCTGTATATGTATAAGATGTTAAAATGTCTCATAACAACTACTTTAGGCTCTTCGTTATTACTGGTACAGAGCCAAATATCCTGAAAATCTTTTTCAAATCCATACTTTTCAATATTGGCTATAAGGGTGGTATTCATACTTCCCTCATGGTTAAGGCATCCAATCACCCTATTATAATCTTCTATATTAGCCCTTTTAATCATTTATTCCTCTATAATCAATAAAGTTCTTGTTAATTTTCCTTATATCGACCCCTACCTTATCAAGATAACTCATCATCTTGTCAGATTCAATATTTCTTTTAATACTCATTTTAGTGGTTTTTGCAAGTTCGTCATATGTTAGAAGAAAATAACGTAATATTTTATACTTTGGTATGCCCTGATTGATTTTGCGAATTGCCGCTTCAATCTCATCACCTATTTTCTCTATGGAATAGCCTTTTTGCTCATAGTATTCTTTGTCGACTACTATTTTGGCACAAACTTGGATAGCGCCATCAGATGCCTTGTTTCCCCATACAAAGGATTCTTTTACCCCTGGTATGACATTTAATTGAATCTCATACTCCTCCGGAAAAGCCTTTTTCCCATTAGTAAAAACTATCAT
>CAYMAE010000015.1:0-5562 GCA_964388375.1 uncultured Ruminiclostridium sp. | reverse complement strand
GACATAATCATAAACATCAATCCAATTGTATTTTCAAAGGTGTGATGTAAAGGTAGGATTGAAAGATGTATATCTGTGGGATAAATCTCAATTAGTGCAGAAACGGATGACACATTACTGACAATATTTTTATGAGAGAGCATAACCCCCTTTGACATTTTTGTAGTCCCCGATGTAAATAAAAGAATTGACATTTTTTCTTTGTCTATATCAGCATCTACAAAGCTTCTGTTACCATTGTTTAGTAGCAATCGTCCTCTTTCTAATAATGTAGACATTTTTATAAAGCGCGTATCTGATGAAGGTAATTCAATTTCGTCCATACAAATAAAGTGACGAATAGTGGTTTCTGTCTTACTAAAACTAAGCATCATTTCCTGATAAGTTCCACTATAAAAAATAGCCTCTACTCCAGCTCTAGAAACAAGGTTTTCCACCTCATTTTGGGGAAGATACTTATCAAATGGGACTCCTACACCAGTTCCGTTAATAATCGAAAAGTAGGCAACGCCCCATTCATAACGATTTTCAGACAGTATTGATATATAACTATTTTCTATTCCTAAATCATGAAGTGCCGTTCCTAATGCGTTCACATCGTTGTCAAGATCTATATAGGTTTTCTCAATAATGTTTCCATTATTTTTGTATTTAAATGCAGTCTTAGAGCCATATTTGCTTCTGCTTTTCTTAATAAGCTCCCGTATATCTGATACATAAGTTGCCTCGTAGTGTCCTAGACCCCTAACTATTTGTCTGCCATTTTCAGTAATTAACTCAAATCCTTTATTCATAAATAACCCCCGCTTATAAACAAATTTGCACCCTCTGTAACCAAGGTATAATCATCACAATCATTGTTTTTACTAGTTGATTGTATTAATTAATACTAATACCTGGTCATAATTATATAATAGTAATCTAAAAGTATCAAGATATTTTTAGATTACCCTAATATTTTAATAAATCCTTATGTTTATATTACCAGCGTGTTATTTTTAAATAAATTCTTTCGTTTATATGTAAGCGTCAATCACTGCTATTCTGCTCAATTAAATTATGCTAGGCGTCCTAATTACCCAACCATTTCTTAAATTCATTAGAAATTTCAGTCCTAAACTCTTCATCAGACAAGCCAAGATCAGTTCCCCTGTCATATGCCGATCTATGGTATTAGCAAATTTATCCGCAAATCTGCTATTTTCATCATTTAAGTAATCAACCAGCCCAAAGAATACTCAATAACCCCTCAGGCTTGTATCTGTCATCACCAATATACCAGAAAACTCTATTATTATACTCTATTGAGACATAATCTTTGTAGATATTAATAATTAAAACTTCACCATGATTATAGAGCTTTAGGATACCATTTTTATCATCAAGAAGATCGCTGTCAGGAGCTTCCACAAATTTAAAATTATTTAAAAACCCGGCTATACTTACAATCCTGTCCCTCGCAAATATTGGATTTTCTTTTATATAAACTTGACTATAATAGATAACATTCAAAGGATTATCTGATTTCAGCCACTCGTATTGCTGCGGTACAATACTGTCATGCAAGGCAAATAGATCACCCTCACAATAATAAAAATCATTATTATATTTAAATGTATGGTTACCATAAACTTCTATCTTGTACGAGGCATCGTTCCTTTCATAGGTATAATTAAATATACCTTTAGGCATTGCTTCAGGCTCCCATCCCCTTCTAATTGTGCCGATGAACTGCCCAGGTGAATGCCTTAATAATTGCTTATCTTGAATTAAAAATTGTCCCATATATGAGTCAATGGTGATTTTGCTCCATTGATCTTCATACAACCAATTAAACTCTTGGCTATTTTCCAATTGATAATACTCCATAGTCATTGTCAGCTCATCATTTATTCTCTTCAGTTCATTATTTTCGTTAACAAGTTTCTCATTGAGAGTATTAAGTCTTTTCATTTCTTCAGTTAGGCTAATAAGTTCATTATCTGCCACGGCATTTCCACCATTACTTGAGCAGGAGCAAAGAGAAAGGCATACCAACAGAATTATGAGCATTCTTTTAATCATGTAAAAACCTCCACCTAGCTTAATATCTAAGCCATATTACATACAATAATAAGTTATTTTCTATACATACAGGAGGGAGATCCCCCCCCTCCTGTATCCTATAAGCAACATTACTTAACAACTAATCAAGGCACTAATAAAATTAATTGTTGTATTTAAAAATTAGTTCACATTATAATAACGCGATTCTTTGCTTCTTCAGTAATAAAGTATTATTAGCCAGCACTCGATCAACCTATAGCCGCCGCTTCTTTTATACTAAATGGGCCAATTCCCAGAATAAGACTACCAAGTAAAATAGCTAATCCCAACAACTGTCCCCATGATGCCAAAAAATCAACTCCTCGTTTTCTCTATATTCTTGTGTAGCCGCCTTGCATAATTATTGCATCTAGTTTGCGGCCCTCCTTACACATCTCACATTCGTCTGGGGTAAGCATCTTATAATCAGGAAAATCTTCACTTGTAAACAAAGAATTAATTATCTGCTCAGAAGTATCTGGGAAGGCATTAAATAATGCAGAAATTCCTACAGCTTTACCATTATAATACGAAAGACATTCCAAAGCACTTTTTATAGTAATTCCACTAGATACAGAAGATACTAATAAAAGAATATTCTTTTCATCGATTAACTCCTGAGTGCTACTTTGGAAAATCAATTGTTTATTCACATTATTGAGAGGGGTTACAACATGTATCTCACTTCCAGCATTTATTACCGATGTGCCTTGTCTAGATAGCTCTTCAGCCAAATAAGCTCCGATTACTTCGGTACCCTCCATACACACTATTGTATCAACAAGTGTTGTTGATACATATGGTATAGATAATTCTGCGGCAACCTCTCTAGCACGCGCTGAATTCCTTTTTAAGTCGTCTAAATTGAGATAATGTGTTAGATGGAAATGGCTGGTGGTAAAATGTCCAGGGATTACATCCATAATAATACCAGGGTTTTTGCTTAATGAAACTGTAAACGCTTTTCTCTTCATTCTCATTCTCCTTTTCCATGATAATTGATTATATGTTTCCCTTAATTAAGATCAATAACAGGATATTAATATTTTGGGTATTTGATACCACTCCTTATTCTCGTAATTTTAAATCTTAATCTTATTATTTCAATAATCAATGTCGTTAGTGATCCAATAACCATCCCATATGACTTTATAAGGAAGATCAGAGTAATAATCATATGAAATATATAGGAAAGGATAATAAACGAACCAATCATCGTTCTCACTATTATATATAACAGTGTCATAATCAATTTCATTAGTATCAAAATCACTAGGATATTTATCTAAACTATCAGAATACACAAGTTGTAATTCGACATCTTTCTGGTAATAATTAGCTATTTCGCTACTTATCATGAGCATATGATTCCTAATAGGGCTCTTATCTTTATACGCCATTTCAATAAATGATTCAGTAGAATAACTATCAAAATAGAAATAAGCAACCACAACATCATAAAGCGATTCAAATACAGAAACTTCATCGATATATACAAACTCTTCGTTTAAGTATATATCCCGGTACTCATCTAATAAGTATGATTGGTATTCAGAATAATCCATGGTTTCAGAAACGGCTTCTAAGTATATACTCTTGATATCAGATGGCAAAGACTCCCGTCCCATTTTAACGGCAGTAACCATAAAGTAATACTTATTTGTTTCCTCGACATTAAAGTACTCACCTTCCTCATAATAATCCCATTGATTATAACCATCGTTTAAAACTTCTTCGTTAACTGAATCTTGTGAATAACCATAATATATCTTATAATAATCTGCGCCTGGGACCTCGGACCAATAGAGATTAAAGCTATTAGAAAAATCCTCATCAAGTGTTAGTACCACAACTTCCGGTCTTCCAATTTCTGTAGCTTTCTCATAAAACTCTGAAAGGTCGTAATTATATATTTGAGGAAGGTCAACATATTTATTTATTGGTATTGCAAAGCCTAGATTTTCTCCTCCTATAATACCTGCATATGTAATGCCTATTGCCTCTCCTCTAGTATTTATAAGAACTCCACCGCTGCTCCCTTGACTTATAGGGGCTGTTATTTGAAATCCAATGTCTCTTATAGAGCTTATAATGCCTTCGGATATTGTGTTTTTAAGTCCTATTGGACTTCCAATGGCATATATTTCTTCTCCCATTTCAACCTTGTCTGAATCTCCAATTTCAAAGTATAAGTCAACTTCCTTTTTTATATCCAGAAGCGCTATATCATCTTCTTCACTATATGCCAATATCCTAACTTCATCGGAATATTCATCATTATTATCATGGATTATTTTTAAGCTTTTAGCTCCATTAACAACATGATGATTAGTAATTAATTTACCATCTTCCGAAACATAAAATCCACTGCCACTCCAGAGTTCTCCGTCAAATCCTTCTACCTCAATCATAACAACAGCAGCGGCTAATTTGCCTATTTCTATGCTACTTAATTCCTTCTTGTCACCAGGTGTTGGAGTTGGCGTAGGTGTTGGAGTTGGTATTGCGGTTTCTGTTGGTGTCGGTGATGGTGTCGCGGTTTCCGTTGGTGTAGGAGTTGGAGTTGGTGTTGTACCCTTTTTAGCCTCCGCACGTTGTGACGGATCTATAAGCCTAAGAATAGTACTACAAGCTTGGGCCCTAATCATTTTATCCTTACCACCATATGTACCATCCGAATATCCCGCCAATAACCCTTTTGAGTATGCTTGGGCGATATATGGTTTAACTGTATCAGAATATATATTAAAGTCAGAAATAGCCAATTCGTATGGTTTCGTATCAGACGTTAATGGCTCACCCACTACCTTTTCCATTGTTCTTACAAGGACTACAGCCATATCTTCCCGTGAGATAGGATTATCCCAAGTATTCATAGGAAACTCTTCTTTAGTTACAATACCCACTTCGAACGCCTTAATCATGTAACTTTCCAGCATATGCAATGCATCTTGAGTTTTAGGTTGTGAGCCTAGGGTTGCAGCAATAATCACCTTAATATACTGTGACCTTGTCATAGGGTCCGTTGGTCCAAATCTTCCATCGCCATAACCGCTTATTGCACCCTTAGTAACGAGTCTGTACACCCCATTAGCATAATAAGCATCATCGGGTACATCGGTGAACTTCGTATCTGCAAAGGTAGGAATGCTATTTGCCCCTATCATTAATATGTAAACTATTAAAAGTATCTTTGCTATTCTTTTCTTCAACCTATTCATACCTCCATTATTACTATCATTAGCGGGCCAATTTAACCCCTAGGCCTGCTAAATCCTAAACGACAGTTTAGTTGTTAATAAATATTGCTTAAAACATACGATTATTCAATATAAAACAATATCATTATTTAATGTTATACTTATGCGATAATTCTCGAAGAGTAACTCTGTAGCTACATTATGAATGATTATTATTATTAATGCTATTAATATTATATCATAGAAAGAAAAGGAAATACTATCCTTGAGCAATAAT
>CAYMAE010000014.1:38920-44939 GCA_964388375.1 uncultured Ruminiclostridium sp. | reverse complement strand
AAAAAGGATAAACAAGGTCTTCCCATACCAGTTGAAGATAACGCCATATGTGTATATACACTTAGTGGTGGGGCTGTAGGAACTATGACAGCTAGCTGGACTTTTTATGGGAATGAGGATAATTCCACCATACTATACGGAACAAAAGGAATTATGCGTATATATCAAGATCCTGAACACTCTATCGTTATTGAGAAGACAAACGGTGAACGCATATACTACGACCTTGATGCAATACAAACCAACGAAAACCAAACAAAATCTGGAGTGATTGATGAGTTTATAGCCAGTATTATAGAAAACCGTCCACCCCAGATATCGGGCGAAGATGTGTTGCCTGCAATGAAAGCCATATTTGCTTCTATGAAGAGCAGCCAACTAGGCAGCGTAGTATGCACAACATAAGGATGGCAGTAAGTTAAACTTTTAAGATTAGGTAATACCTCAAGGAGAATAGAGTATGAAGAAGACTGAATTAATAAATAGTGAAATATCTGCTGTAATTTCTCGTATGGGTCATACAGATGGCGTTACAATCGCAGACTGTGGATTACCTATACCAGATGGTGTTAAGCGTATTGATTTAGCACTTGTACGCAATGAACCTTCGTTCATTCAAACGCTCAAGGCCGTTGTTACGGAACTGTGTGTTGAACGTGCAGTTATAGCTACTGAGTTATTTGAAAACAATAAAGAACTTCTCGAAAAAATAGAAACGCTGCTACCCGGCGTAACCATCGAGAATTTGTCCCATAAAGAGTTTAAGGAGCTTACGTCAGATACAAAGGCAATAATCAGAACAGGGGAGTGTACTTCCTTTGCGAATATTATCCTTTACTCTGGCGTAACATTTTAAAGCCATGAAAGTAATTAATTTTGGTTCTTTAAATCTCGATAATCTCTATCGAGTAGATAAATTTGTTTCTCCAGGGGAAACAAAGCCTTGCATCGACTATAGGGTAGTAGCCGGTGGTAAGGGATTAAACCAGTCCATTGCAATGGCTCTTGCTGGAATGAATGTTTACCATGCCGGTTGCATCGGAAACAATTCGGAAATGTTGGTTGATTTATTACAAGATAAAGGGGTCAACACGAAGTATTTACAAAAGATAGAAGCTGACGCTGGGCATACAATTATTCAGATCGATGATATGGGGCAAAATTGCATTTTACTCTATAAAGGCACTAATGGTATGCTCACAGAAGAATATATTGATTCGGTACTAGAGAACTTTGATGCCGATGACATTTTAGTATTGCAAAACGAGACAAACCTTGTCCCTTATATTATGAGAGCCGCACACAAAAAAGGAATGCGCATTGCATTTAATGCATCACCTATAAATCGCCAGGTCTGCTTATACCCTCTTGGGCTTGTAACGTGGTTGTTCGTTAACGAGATAGAAGGGGAGTTTTTAAGTGGAAAGACTGAATATCATGATATCTCCCTTGAACTTGCTAAAGCTTATCCAAACACTTGTATTATCTTGACATTAGGTGGAGAAGGAAGTACAAGTCGCATTGGAGAGGAAAGCTTTTGGCAACCAGCCTTTAATGTCGAAGCGGTCGATACCACGGCCGCTGGAGACACTTTTACTGGTTACTTTCTGAGTGGAATTACTAAGGATTTGCCAATGAAAGAGGTACTGCAAATTTCAAGCGCGGCTTCCGCACTTGCTATCACACATATAGGGGCAGCACAATCTATACCTTATAGAGATCGGGTGGATAAATTTTTAAAAAAGAATATTAATAAATAATCAGAAATAAAGTTGTTTTTCTTATATTACCTACAAATAGGCTGGGATTTTAGCCCGCTGTTTGTAGGTAAATTTTTTAATTAAGCGATATCTTTATTTGTATAGGGAAAGATGATAATATTAAAGAAAATTGGCTTTAGTGGCCTTTTGCATTGAAGAAAATATGATTAATAGCATCAGGAGGGTTACATGGACAAATTTACATTGAACAGAGAAGACACGGTATTATTGGTAATTGATATACAAGAAAAATTAGTGCCCGTTATGAAATATAAGGACCAGGTTATAAATAATAATAAGATACTTATTAGTGCAGCTCATGAAATGAATTTTCCTGTTATAGCTACTGAACAATATCCGAAGGGGTTGGGACAAACGGTTCCAGAGCTTTTAGAGATAATTGATAAAGATAATATTTTTGCTAAAAACAGTTTTACTGCATATATAGATGAAGTAAAGCATGCCCTTATATCCTTAGGAAAGAAAAAGGTCTTAATTACTGGTATGGAAACTCACATATGTGTGTTTCAAACAGTTAGAGATTTAATGGATAATGGATATCAAGTATATCTTGTTAAAGATGGTGTTGCTTCTAGAACAAAGGAAAATTTTTTGAATGGGATAGAATTAATTAAATCGCTTGGAGCAGTGATAACAAATACTGAAACAGCTGTTTTCGATTTATTGAAGATATCAGGCACACCGGAATTTAAAATGATGTCAAAGATGATTAAGTGAGAACGAAAATTAAACTTTAATATAATTTGGAAAAAAGTTGTAGACAAAAGCGGCGCTTGCGCATACAATATAAGGTAACCTCTTTGCACTGCATTACATTCTATAATAAGAATGCGAGATCAACAGTACAAACTGAGCAGGCGATGGACCTTTATCAAAAGGTTCGTGGGGCCGGGCCACCTTATCGTGTGGCAGCAGATTGCTTACAATAACTAGCACGTCTGTGGGACAGTAGTATGTTCCATAGGTGTGCTTTTTGTTACCCTATAGAACGTCTATAAATGGAGTGCTATAAGAGAAATCACGGGTTACTTAAAAAATAAAACGGAGGATTCTTTTATGGTAGACACGACTCAAATCATTACAGGGCTTACTAGCGCCGAAGCAGAGCATTTGCAGCGACTGTTCGGGAAGAATGAGTTAACAACACAGAAAAAGGGTAGTTTCTTGAAAAAGGTTTTTAACATTATATGTGAGCCAATGTTTCTTTTGCTGATAGTAGCTGCAATTATTTATTTTATCTTAGGCGAACCAAGAGATGGTTCGGTAATGCTGGTTTTTGTTTTTGGCGTAATTAGCATTGATGTAATTCAGGAATGGAAAACGGATAAAACCTTGAATGCTCTTAAGGATTTATCTGCACCTCATATTTCGGTTATAAGAGATTCTAAAGAAACCGTAATTGCCAGCATTGACCTTGTACCAGGTGACCTAATGATGATACATGAAGGCATAAAAATTGCTGCCGATGGTGTAGTGATAAGGTGTAATGATCTTTGTGTTGATGAATCGTCACTAACAGGTGAGACAGAAGGTGAATGGAAGACTATTACAGGGAATGCCGAGGCTTCCACTGATTACTGGCGTAAAGATTATTGCTATGCGGGCACACTTGTTACACAGGGTACCGGACTTATATTGGTAAGTAAAATCGGTGCGGAAACTGAATACGGTAAAATAGGAATGAATGTAGCATCAGCGCCGGATGAACCAACCCCTTTACAAAAGCAGACTGGTAAGCTTGTTAAAACATGCGCCATAATCGCAGGTGTGCTATTTGCATTAGTGGCTGTAATCACATATTTAAACATCCCGGATCATGCACCGGATGACCGTTTTATTGAAAGCATCCTGTCCGGTGTTACGCTTGCTATGGCCATGATTCCAGAAGAGTTTCCTGTTGTTTTGACAGTGTTTCTCTCTATGGGTGCATGGAGGCTAGCAAAGAAAAATTCGCTGGTACGCAAGCTTCCATCTGTAGAAACTCTTGGCTCTATTTCAGTATTATGTGTGGATAAAACAGGTACTATTACAATGAATCAAATGGCTGTCCAAGAAAAATGGACACCCAATGATGACGAGCACACTCTTATCGAAACAATGGGACTTGGCTGTGAAACTGATGCGTATGATCCCATGGAAAGAGCCATGCTTAATTATTGTGACACCCATGGAATACCAAAAGAAGACCTCTTTAATGGCGAACTAATAAGTGAATATGCCTTTACCAACGAACTAAAAATGATGGGGCATGTTTGGCGTAGAAATGACAGCATCATTATAGCCGCCAAGGGTTCACCGGAGCGGATATTAACAATATGCAATCTTCAGGAGAAAGACAGAGAAACAACAGATCATAAGCTAGTCGAGATGTCGAAAAAGGGCCTGCGTGTGATTGCAATAGCAACAGCAAAACTTACAGATGATGATGAGATACCTTCAACCATAACCGAATGCAGTTTAAATTTTTGCGGTCTGATTGGTCTTTCCGACCCTCCTAGAGATAGCGTCAAGACTGATATCGAGGTATGCCGAAGAGCTGGGATTAGAGTCGTAATGATTACTGGTGACAATGGAATTACGGCCTCCTCCATTGCTACAAAAATTGGCATGGAACACAGCGATATAATCATTACCGGGGATATGCTCGACAATATGACCGATGATGAATTACAAGAAACGGTCAAGGACGCTGCCATTTTTTCACGTGTTATTCCAGAACATAAAATGAGAATTGTTAAAGCCTTTAAAGAAAACGGTGAAATTGTTGCCATGACTGGCGATGGTGTGAATGACGCCCCAGCTTTAAAATATGCCGATATTGGCATTGCCATGGGTAAGCGGGGAAGCGAGGTTTCTCGCGAAGCAGCCGATCTAGTTTTAATGGACGATAATTTTACTACTATAGTAGAAACAGTGAAAGATGGAAGAAGAATTTATGATAATATCCGAAAAGCGGTGGGATATATCTTTACTATACATATTCCAATTGCACTTGCATCGTTATTAGCACCCATACTAGGCGTTGCGCCGGTTGCGCTTATGCTTCTTCCTTTGCACGTCGTGCTTCTCGAGCTGTTGATTGACCCAACTTGCTCTATTGTATTGGAGCGCCAGCCCCCTGAGATTGACATCATGGAACGAAAGCCAAGAGATCCGAAAGAAAAGCTTTTAAATACGCAGACCTTGGTGAAAAGTATAGTTCAAGGAATCGTCCTTTTTGCTGCTTCTTTCGCTACATATTATTCAGTTCTTGCTGGTAATCCGGCTAATGCGCCCGTTGCCCGTTCCATGGGTCTAACCATCATTATGATAGCAAATTTGCTACTTGTCCAGGTGATTAGTTCTGACCACAATTTTGTTATTCAATCCATTGTGCGTCTTTCAAAAGATTGGGTTATGTGGGCGGTCAATAGCGGAACATTACTTATGCTGGGAATCATTCTTTATACGCCACTATCAAACTTTTTAAAGCTTGCGCCTCTTACAGCAGGGCAGCTTTTTACATCAATCGGAGTAGCGGCTGTGGCAGTGCTTTGGTATGAAATTGTTAAGCTTATAAAATACATTTACAGGAGGAAATAGTACATGATAAAAGTAATGTATTCATTTATGATGCTGCGAAGTCGCAAAATATTGATTAATAAGTATGACAAACCATTTTGGGATAGCTTTAGAAAACGCTCGAAAGAAAAGCTGGCTGAAATCATACCATTAACCCCCGATATTGGTAAAAGTATTTTTGCAATGAACTATAAGTTTGCTCAGGTATACATTGCCTGGTATCAAGCCTTTATGGAATCAGGATTGTTACAACATGAAGCATGGGAAAACATCTGGTTGATGAGCGAAAAAATAATCACTACAATACCGAAGTTTTTGCGTCACTTTGCAGGCAAAACATATTTGAATAGTTTCAAGAAAAAATTAACCATTCAACTTGAACAGCAGCAACACAATAAACTTCATCCGTATGATTGGCAAGTTACATACAGAGAAATTAGCGAAAAAACTTTTGAACTTGATATTACGGAATGTGGAATTAAGAAGCTGGCACATGATCTTAATGCAGAAGGTGTATTGCCAGGCCTCTGCCGACTGGATTACCTTTCATCACATCTCATGGGCAATGGATTTGAGCGAACAAAAACACTGGGTGATGGCGATGAATGCTGCAACTGCCGATATCATATCAAAGGCACATGCGAATGGTCACCCGAAAAGGGCTTTGAGGGGAGACG
>CAYMAE010000014.1:34345-38820 GCA_964388375.1 uncultured Ruminiclostridium sp. | reverse complement strand
GGTGCTGTAGCAGCAGGAACCTCTGCCGCGACAAAGGCAAGAAGAAATAACGAGGAAGCACAAATAGTTATCTATGAAAGAGACAATTTCATTTCCTATGCGGGATGTGGCATGCCATATTATATTGGTGGAGAAGTTGAAAGTGCAGATGAGCTAACGCCTCGTGATCCAGCCTTTTTTAAGAGCAAGTATAATGTAGATATTCATACTTTACATGAGGTGCTATCAATCAATCCCGAAGAAAAAACCCTACTTGTAAAGAATATTTCTACCAAAGAAATGTTTACTGATCATTACGACAAACTTATTATAGCAACTGGAGCTCAATCGGCGGTTCCTCCAATAGAGGGTGTAAAAAGTAATCATGTTTTTGCCTTGCGTACCATCAACGATATGAATCGCATAAAAGTCTTTATTGACATGAATCATCCTAAATCTGCCGTCATAGTTGGTAGTGGTTTTATTGGCCTCGAGGTATGCGAAAATTTAAAAAGACTTGGCATAGAGGTTGCCCTGATTGAGAAGCTATCTCAGGTTACACCGGGGCTAGACTCTGACATGGCGATATATGTAGAAGAGCATATCGAAAAAAATGGCGTTAAGGTACTTACAGATGCTTCGGTTACTGAAATTACAAGTAATAGTGTAATTTTAGCGGATGGCACAAAAATTAATGCAGACATGGTTTTAATGGCTACGGGAGTACGCCCTAATACTCAGCTTGCTACGACAGCAGGTGTTAAGATTGGGGTTACTGGTGCAATAAGCGTTAATACTAAGATGCAAACTAATCTACCTGATATTTACGCTTGCGGCGACTGCACAGAACAATTTCATTTGGTAACAGGAAAACCAATTTATAGACCATTAGGTTCTACAGCAAACAAAACTGGAAGAATCGCAGGAGATAGTATTACTGGTGGCAACCTAGAATTCAGGGGAATCCTTGGTACGGGCATCTTCAGAGTTTTCGACATGACTGTAGCTCAAACCGGATTATCAGAACGAGAGGCAATTGAGCTAGGTTATGAAGTTGTAGTTTGCCACAATATTAAACCAGACAAACCAGAATATATGGGCGGTAAAGAGATGGTTATTAAGGGCATTGCAGATAAAAAGACAGGCAGACTATTAGGTGTTCAAATAGTAGGCTCTGACGGTGTTGATAAAAGGGTTGATGTATTTGTTACTGCAATAACATTTAAGGCTAAGGCCGAAGATTTGTTCCACCTTGATTTAGCCTATGCACCCCCGTTCTCTACCACAAAAGACCCTGTTATGTATACTGGTATGATATTAGATAACGCAATAAATAAGGGTAGACCATTGATAACTGCTAGTGGATTAAATCAGTTAATTAGTTCAGGCAAAGATTATAATTTGCTTGATAATAGGTCGGCTGAGCAATTTGAATATGAGCATATCGAATCAGCTTATAATATTCCTCAATCAGAATTACGAGATGCTGCGAATAATCTTGACAAGAATGTTGCAACTGTCACCTATTGTAATAAGGGCGTTACAGGAAATGCAACACAAAACATTTTAATGAACCAAGGCTTTAAGGAAGTTTATAACCTTTCGGGAGGCCACAACCATTATAGTAAAGTAAATTATAAAAAATAGTGTAACCACTGTGAGGTTTCTTTAATAATTATTTGAGTCAGATAGTGTTTTATTACAATTTAGGAAATAATACCAGAAATCATAAAAGACTCAGATATAAATTAATGGGAAATAACGGAAATAATTAATAATAACAAAACTGCGTATACTTGCTAATAACGGCGATGTAGATAAACGCAGTTTTTTTGTACTTAATTCAGAAGTCTTACATATAATTAAAAAAGAAAGAGAACTCCACTACAATAGGATGCTTAAGATGGCTATATGGAAAAGTACGTAGCAGATAATTTAGCCTTTTTACTGGGCATAGAAGAGCATACGGCTAAATGTAATTTACACAAATAGCAGGCTTTTTACCCTGAGCGAGTGTCTTCAAAGTCTGCTGTTTCGGAGGTATTATTGATTACTCATATTGCGAAGAAGATTTGGATTAATCCTGAAAAAGACGAGCTAAATCGCATTTTGAGCTTGTTTAGGGTTGCGTCAGTTTTAGTGACCTCTTTTTTCTTTATTTCAAATGGGATGTTTGGTCATTTTTGGCAGAAGGTATTCTTTGTTTGCTGTATTGTCGTAGCATCCATTTTGCTAAATTATTTATATATAAGCCACAAAGATAATGCAAAACTTATTATTATTCTTTTTCTTATTGAGACTTGCTTTAATGCATTTATTCTCATTCCATCTGGAGGGCTAGATAGTCCTTATATCTGGTACTCATTAAATACAATATTAATAAGCGCTCTTCTTTTAGAGAAAAATATTTATTGCTGGATTAATCTGTTCGTTTACATGTTTAGCTCTACATGCGTACTTTGTGTCATTTTTGATAAGTCGCTCAAGGAGTTATTTGCAGGTAAAATTAATACACTTCTTAGCATGATTATGATTACTGCAGCCATACAGGCATTAGTTTGGTATAACAAGTGGATGAAGGATAAAAACACTGTTTTAAGTGGGGCAAACGAGAAGATCCAATTGGCTAATACGAAAATAAAGGAATCCATGAATCTTACTATGCAGATGTATAAGGCTGCACATTTTCTAACTAATCAATCGGAAGAATCTACGCTTCTTCACTTAATTGTAGAATACACAGCAAAGATAACGAAGTCAGAGAAAGTGTTTTTTGCTAAGAACAAAAACCCGGGTGAGATACTTGTATCAATATCAAATCCCTTTGGTTGCGAAAAGGGTGGTAAAGAAGAGGGTGATAGAGGCCTAATTTACAACCAAGAGGTTAGCATAGAAGTAAACAAATTGAAGTCAGAAGTTGCAAGAATGATAATACCTATTTTCAACATGAAAGCAATAGGGCGCATTGATACCGGAGAGAAACAATGGATGATTGCACCTGTAAAGTGTTTTTCAGAGATATTTGGAGTAATAGGAATTCCCCTTGCTCAGCAAATAAGTGAGATGGATGAATTAAGTATTTCTGAACAGCTCTCTTTTTTATCTGAGCTTGGGGGCACGGCCCTTGAGAGGGTTCATCTTGAAGAGGTGAATGCTAGGCTATTAGTCAGTCAAGAGCAAAACAGAATAGCAAGTGAAATCCACGATGGCGTACTTCAGAATCTTTTCACTATTTCCTGTGGGCTATATGGCCTAATAAAGAAGGTAAACTCAATAAGTGGTATGAAAATGGCGTCAGAAATCTCAACAATTCAGTCATCGCTGAACACGGCAATGCATGATTTAAGATCAACTATATACGGATATAGCTGGAAGCAGAGAGGGACAAGCAATTTTATAGCAAATATTCAAAATGCAATTTGCCAAGTTAAAAAATATCATGAGGTTGATATAAGTTTTGATTTAAAAGGAAATCAAGAGCTTCTATCCTTAAAGCATAAAAAAGCTTTTTATAGAATTATAAATGAGGGTATTTCAAATTCAGTGAGGCATGGAAATGCAAAGATTATTAGTATTTCAATGTCTATAGACAAGAAGGATGCCTTGCTCATTATAGCCGATAACGGAATTAGCTTTGATCCAAGTATATTGATTAAGGTAAAGAAAAATGGAATGGGATTGTATAGTATCAAGCTCTTAGTGGAATCACTTCAGGGTGATATAAAAATAAACTGTGAGGAGGGGAGGGGTACTACTTTAAGGATACAAGTACCGGTAAATAATAATGTATATAAGGAAGAGGCAATTGTATGAGATTACTCGTTGTAGATGATCATCCATTAGTACGAAAAGGTATTATTTCAACATTATCTTTAGAACAGGGTATTGAGGACATTCAGGAGGCATCCGGAGTTGATGAAGCAGTTACTGCCATAAGCAAAGGCAAGCCGGATATTACTATTGTCGATCTGAATCTAGGAAATGAAGATGGCCTCGATGTTATTAGTAAGGCAAAACAAAAAAAACTAAATTCAAAGTTTGTGGTGCTGACTTCCTCATCTAAAAGGGAGGATTTTGAAAGAGCGCAGAGGATGAATGTAGATGGTTATATTTTAAAAGAAGCGTTTACTGAGGATATCATATACGCATTTAAGGTCATCGCCCGTGGGAAATCTTTTTATGATGCTACAATAGTTAAGCTAAAGCTAAATCAAGAACGAAACCCTATATTGGAGGAACTGACCCAAAGAGAACTTGAGGTTTTCAAGGAATTAGGTAAGGGATATAGCAACAAACAGATTGCAAAATGCTTATTCATTGCAGAAAATACAGTAAAAAAGCATGTTAGTACAATACTTGATAAGCTTGGCTTTGAACATCGTACAGAAGCGGCAATAGAGGCCAGTAAAGCATTTAGCTCGGATATTAATTAACAAGCTGCAATTGCAAAAACAAAAAGTAAGCGAGGGATTGTAAATGAAAAAGCGAGGGAAGGC
>CAYMAE010000014.1:26128-34245 GCA_964388375.1 uncultured Ruminiclostridium sp. | reverse complement strand
GTGAAAGTGTTCCAAGTAAAAATGCTTTGGAGGGAAATGCTCCCGAAGAGCAAAACTCGGAAGAAAGTGTTCCGCAAGAAAACTTTTCAGAAGAACACGGAGCAGGAGAAAATGCTTTACAAGAGAATGCTCCCGAAGAAAATAGCCCGCAAGAGACCGATCTACAAGTAGATACTCCGCAAGGAAACACTTCGGAAGGAGAAGCTCAAGGTGGGAATGCCCCCGATAATAATGCTCCGGGTGAGAATTCATCGGATGGGAATCCACCAGATAAAGCGAATACTGATTTAAAAACTGATAATGAAGAAAGACCTGGAGCGAGTAATGTTGTAGAGTCTAATGATAATACAATTGATACAAATAATGCTCAAGATGAAGGATAAAGACGAGGTCATATGCTATGGCAAAGGGATTTTTACCTGTCAGGGGGTCATTAAGAAAAAGCGCTATATTTACTGTTATTTATATATTGTTATATCTATCCGAAAATTATTTTCCCGTATCATCTTTTGTTGATTTGGGGAAGTTTAATACCTATATAATGCCCTTGTTCTGGATTGTATTTGCTTTTACAATAAGTAGATTTCCAAGAGCGAAGCCCGCTGCAAAGCTTAAATATAGAGAGAATATAATACTATGGGCAGTTATTTTTGGTATTCTCTATATCCTTGTAAATATAGGAGCGGGAATAGTTGGGGGGCTGGGCAAAAGCCCCTATAGTCATTCGTTTACAGGAATTGTATCAAACGTAATTATAATTGGATCAGCTTTAGTGGCAAGAGAGTTCCTGCGTGCCTATTTAGTAAGTAGCCTATGTAAAAAAGAAAGCTTTATAGTATTCATACTTATTTCGGTATTATTCACATTCTGCAACTTTCCTATAAACAAATATACTGGATTAGAGGGAAGCGAAGAAAAAGTACTATTTCTTGCTCAATTTGTACTACCGGAATTATTAAATAATATAGTTGCAACATATTTCTCCTATCTTGGAGGCATTGTACCCTCCACAATATTCATGGGAATAATTCAAGGATTTTACTGGCTTTCCCCCGTTCTGCCTGATTTAAAATGGATTGTATCGGCTTTGGTATCTATTCTTTGTCCGGCCTATTTTTTAATGTACATACAAAATCTATATATGAAAAAATCTTCAAAGAAAAGAGAAGAACACGGCAAGGGAAATCCTATAACCTGGATAATTACAAGCCTGATTTCGATCGGACTAATATGGTTTGTTGTTGGCGTTTTTCCTGTTTATCCTTCTGTAGTTGCAACAGGAAGCATGCAGCCAATGATTAATCCCGGGGATGTTATATTAGTCAATCAAGCAGTTGACAGAGAAAAGCTAAAGGTTGGCGATGTAATCCAATTTTCAAAGGATCAGATATTAATCTCCCATAGAATCATTGAGGTTATGGATGGAGAGGAAGGAAAGGAGTATTGCACCAAGGGTGACAACAACTCGGGAGCTGATAGTGAAAATGTTACCCCACAACAAATAAAGGGCGTTGTCACAGAGGTTATCCCCAAAGTTGGGTGGCCAACCCTTATCATCAAGAATGAGAAGAATATTGATTTAAAAGATATTGAATTTTAGTTCATATCTAATTCGAAAGTAGTATATAAATAACCCAAAAGTAGTATTCAATGATGGTCTTTAGTAGCAATAAAGAGTAAACCTTAGGATGAGTTAACAAAGAGGTATTCAGACTATAATGATTATTGTGCTAAAACAAATAAAGAACTGTAGGCCGGCTAAGCAGTTGTTTGTTTGAATTATTATCTCAATGAATTAAAGTCATATTAAAATTCTAAGGAGTGTAATTGATATGAAAAAAACCAGATTTTTAACATTAGTTCTCGCTGCAGCAATTATGTTAATGGGTGCGGGTTATGCGTTATGGAACGAAGTAATACCCCTAAACGCCACCGTTAATTCGACTTATTTGAATATTGGTCTTGATTCAGAAGTATCTACAGAGTATGCTTTTGATTCTTTTGATCCTATTGACTATGGCACAAAATGTTCCATAAAGCTCTCTGATAATGAACGTGGCAAAGCTACAAACTCAAGCCAAGCCGATGTATTCTTCAAGAACCTTTTCCCTGGTGTTACTCAAACAGCTATCGTAAGATTTATAAATGATAGTAAGATTCCTGTTCAGCTTCAGGAAGTTGCATATTCTGATATTATAGGATGTCAAAACCAAGACTTACTAAGAGACACCACAATAGAAGTTTACAGTATGGAAAAAGATAATGGCACGGGCTATTCATTAGACATTCTTAAGGGCAAAACCTATAAGGCTGGCGGAAATAATGATATTATCCCAAGCGTAGTTCTTCAGCCAGGCGAATACTTGACCTATAAAATCGTTATTAGTCTTGATGTAGACAGCGATAATAATTCCCAGCTGCAAGACTTCGGATTCAGCATGATCCACACATGGCAACAACAGACCGATCTTGTTGCACCTTAAGTGTAGGATAATTACTGCAAATTATATATTCTATCTGAAGTAAAAAAGCAGGGGTCATCCTCTGCTTTTTTAATAGGGAAATACTATATAATAAGATTGAGTTTATTTATAACGGGAGTTCCCCCGCAATGAGTTTCGACGACTCGGCACCCGTTCTAGGTGAGGTACGTTAGAATAACATCAAATAATATAAATGGAGATTATGGATGAAGAGTAAAATTTCCAAAACATTAAAGACTACTCTTTTAGCTATCTGCTTTCTTTTGCTGGCTTCTTCAATAGCCTATTTACTTATGCACTTAAAAACTCCACACTATATGGATGAACTATATACTACATACTCATACAATACTAAAAGTGATGTTAATTATCACGTCTATCTTGGCCCTAATATCCTTTATGGCCTAGGAAGAGCAGAGGAAGGGAAAACATATATTACCGAGTTTGTTGATTGGGTTAATACCTTCTTTGTCTATCGCTTTGAGGCAGATAGACCGGTGCCTATTAAAGGTAACTACGAAATAGTTGCCTTACTTGAAGGATATACAGGCTCAAATGATCAGTATCAAAGGATTTGGGAAAAAAATGAGACTTTGCTCTCACAGACTGCCTTCGAAACTGAGGAAGCTAATTTTACAATCAATAAACATGTCCCTCTAAATATAAGAGAATATCGTGAATATATTGATGAATTAATTGAAGAGGCAAACATCGATTCTAGCGTAAGAGTTACGCTGCAAATGAATATAGAATATACAGTTGATACGGGGCAAAAAATTATCGAGAAGACTGCCTCACCGACTATCGAAATCCCACTAAATACTAGCTATTTTACAATATCTAAAATAGGTGTTCAGGAAGAAAATGATAAAATTGAAGAAACCATTAAAACACAATTAGGGCCTGATAAAACTACCGTTTTTATTTGCTCTGTAATCATGCTAGCCCTTGTTTTGTCCATAATATACCTGTTTGTATTTACTGCTGAGCCCACTTTTGAGGATTTATATAAGAAAGAGATTAGTAAGATATTTAAACTACATGGAAGTCGTTTCATAGCCATTAAAAGTAAAATATCTAATCCATATGAGGAGTATTATAGTGTCAGAACCATAGAAGATCTTATTAAAATGGCCGATGAGATTAATAAACCGATTATATATGAGTATTGCCCTGATATTTTGGATATAAGTAAGTTTTATCTCATAGACAACAAAATAAGCTATATTTTTGAGCTTGGCGCTAATATCTCAAAACAAATTATGGGCGAAGAAAATAGTGAACTGGTAGAGGGCGAAGAGTCAGAAGATCCTTGTGCAATTGCATAGGCCCATGAGACATCAGTGGATAATGTGCAACTAAATGCAGTGCTAAAGCAATTATGGGTAGTATAAAAATATCTACCCATAATTGTTATATTGATATATTAATTGCATTATAGCTGATTACTCAGCAGATTTAGCAGTGGTTGTCTTTTTTGTTCTTGTGGTCTTTTTTGCAGCAGCAGTCTTTTTAGGAGCAGCCTTAGATGTAGTAGTCTTTTTAGCAGCGGTTGTCTTTGTTGCAGCTGCCTTAGCAGTAGTAGTCTTTTTAGCTGCGGTTGTCTTAGATGCGGCTGCCTTAGATGCGGCTGCCTTAGATGTAGTAGTCTTTTTAGCAGCAGTTGTCTTTCTAGCTGTCTTAGCTACCGGCAAGCTATAATTTGTCCCTGAGTTGTTATCCCAGTTTCCTATAGAATCAACGAAGGCACAATTAAGGATTCCAGCTTGGGCTAATTTAAAACTAGCGACAAACGCATCATCTTTTAATTGCATATTAATTGTCTCAGCGTCATCCCACAATTCGTTATAGCCAATATGGACATTAACCTCAGTGGCACCGGAATTCTTTAATAGTCCTGTATAGATTATCTCAACTGTTTCTCCTACTTTAGCTGTAGCACATGAAAAGATTAAGCCGTGTTTTTCAAAAACTTGCTTTTTCATTATATATGTCGCTCCTTTTTTTGGGCATTTTTGTTATTTAAACTCACCTAGAATCATTATATATTACTAGATTATGGATGTAAAGCAGCTAAAAAAAGTTTGGAGTGTTTAGGTAAAACCTTACATGAAAACAACAAATTATTTGTGCAAATTAACCTATTAAAAAAATGTTGGGGTAGCGAATTGCATCGTATATTCCCCAACATTTTTAAAACGTCATATAGATTATCTACCTCTAATAGGTAGGTTTATGTAAGACATGAATTAATTGCCCGTAGGGATAAAGGGTCTAATGGATGCAGCCACATTATTAATTGGCATAGTTTGAAGTATAATTTTGCCTGGGCCGGTAACGACGGTGTTAAAGATTCCTTCACCACCGAAAAGCATATTCTTTACGCCGGGAACAGTTTGGATGTCCATGCTACAGCTCTCAGACATTGCAGCTAAGTATCCTGTATCAACAATAATGCTCTCGCCAGCCTTCAATTCATATTCAATGGCATGACCATCGATTTCTATAAAGGCTACGCCTTGGCCAGAAAGTTTTTGCATAATAAAGCCCTCACCGCCGAAAAATCCGGCTCCGAGCTTCTTGCGGAAATGAAGAGACAAGACTACTCCAGCTTCTGATGCAAGATATGCGGATTTTTGTACAATCATATTATTGCCTGGGCCGATATCAAATGCCCTTATTGATCCGGGAAAGCTTGATGCAAAAGCGATCATTCCTTCACCGCCGGTTGCAGTGTATCTGTTTTGAAAAAAGGAATCTCCAGAAAAGATTCTACCGAATGCTTTACCAACTCCGCCATTTGTTGAGGTCTCCATCTTCATATTCGGGCTCATCCAACACATGGAACCTCTTTCGGTTATGAGGGTCTCCCCAGCATTAACAAAGCAAGTAACCGCCGGTAGTGGCTCACCTAGAATTTCATATCTCATGATTTACCTCCTGAATAAAAGGAATTTTTTAATATCAAATAATAATATGCTAGTCATTAAGTATTTAACATAAAATATCCGCTAATTTCCTTTTATAGAACCATTATATTTCAAGTATTTTCCTAAGACAATAGAGAAAATAAAAATTTGGATATTTTGAAAGTTATTTCAATGTCAATGGTGGGGGTATCTTTTTATATTGAAAGAACTGTAAGCTGTTTATTTATAGTGCGTTGATTGTGTTTAGTTGATTGTGTTTGAAAGTGATGAAAAAGAGTGATTAATTTCAGTTTCGTAACAGAATAGAAACACACAATTAATAGAATTAATCTGTCCACCTAATACCATTTATGATAAGCTTTTATATAGAAAGTTTTATTATTATCAGGGGGTCCTACATGAGAAAAAAATTACTGAAAGTACTTAAACCATCTGTCGCAATATTCCTCTCGATTGCATTGCTTTTTACATATTTGCCAGAGAATATTGCGCTTGCCTTCATCAACGATTTTTCTTCAACACAAATTTTTCACAATGACGAACGGGAAATAGCAGAGGGGGTAATCCTTAACCAATGGGTGGGGACTACTAGCGATGGGAAAAATAAGGTGGGCAAGACAATAACCTTTAACCCCATAAGCTCAGATGCTATGATTTATGCGGCCTATGGAAATAGTGTGGCCAGCCGATCAACCTTAAGCAATCTATCCAAAGGAGAGGAAGAAAAAGGTGTGTCCATAATTGGTGGCATAAATGGCGATTTTTATTATGTTGACACAGGTATTCCGATAGGTCTTTTAGTACAAAATGGGCGTTTGATTAGCTACAGTAATACAAAGTGGAATGCTGTTGGATTTAATGCTGACGGCTCTGTGGTTATGGATATGCCTAATATAGAGATGAACCTTATTAGAGACGGCAGGACTCATAATTTTGGGAACCTAAACAAGCCCCAGAGTGATTGGGGACCGTATGTTTACACTAGCGATTTTGGACCTAATACAGGAAGCAAGGTACCTAGCCTTGAAATCGTATTAGACATCAAAAATGGTGATTTCAGGATTGGTCATACAGTTACCGCTGCCGTATCGGACATTAAGCTAAATGCTCAGTCTACGCCTATTGGGCCAAATCAGATTGTTCTATCTGCTAGAAATCAAAAGAGCGGATATAGTGTTCTTGGGAATTTTAGAATTGGCGATGAGCTAGTTTTTGAATTTAAAGATATTGAGAATAAATGGACTAATGTTCAGCAAGCAGTCGGTGGAGATACTATATTAATTAATAATGGAGCAATTACAAATGGATTATCTTCGACCGATTATGTACCTTCTACAGTTATCGGAGTTAAGGACAACGGTGAAGTTGTGCTTTACCAGGTTGATGGAAGAAGTTCAGCTAGCCAAGGTGTATCAAGTGCTGAAACAGCGCAATTCCTACATAAACTAGGATGTGTAAAGGCCTTAAAACTTGATGGTGGCGGCTCTTCAACGATTGTTGCCAGAATGCCAGGTCATAATAGCCCCAACCTATTAAATAGTCCATCGGATGGAAGAGAGCGTGCAAACTCAAATGGGCTTATTCTAATATCTAAACATAGTGTGGCAATAAAAGAAGGTACCGCAGTAAAAAGTGATAAAACAAAGGAACTGCATATATATCCAAAGGTGATATATACACTACCTAGAATGTCGGTTAAGTTTTCGCTATTAGCCACTGATGAGAATTATTTGCCAGCAAAGGCACCTGAACATATTGATTGGGTAACCAGCACAGGAGCCATCGATTCAAACGGCAATCTACAAATAGGCGATAGCGTGGGTAACCATTCAGTATTGGCTATAAGCGGATTTAATGCAGACTCTGCTACGATAAAGGTCTTAGATCAGGTTACATCAATTAATCCTTCAAAAACAACATTAACGATGCTGCCTGGAGACAAGGTCGATTTAAGTTGTGAAGCTTATTATAAAGGGTTTAAGGTATACTCTGAGGACACCTCATTTACCTGGCAAGTCGAAGGAAATATTGGTACTATAACCCCTGACGGAGTGTTTACATTAAGTCCGAGTGCTAGTAGCTCAGGACGAATTAAGGTCCAGTATGGAAATACAGCTGCATATATAAATGTGCTGATTCCTTCTGGAAACCTTGATGCCATAGAAGATTTTGAAGGTAATATGGGATGGAGCTCTTCTACAATTAGAGCCAAGTCAGGTAGTGTATCTTTAATAGAGGATGCTAATTTAGCAAGATCAGGTAAAGGGCTATTAAAGCTGGATTATGATTTCACATTGGATTCAGGCGTTGAAGGTGGCATAGCGGGTGTATATGCGCATATGACTGCTCCTAATTCAAATACAAAAATAGAAACGCCTATTTCAGGTAAGCCAAGTGCAATAGGTATGTGGGTGTATGGAGATAATAGCAAGACCTGGTTAAGAGCTAATGTAAAAGATTCTAGCGGCCAGACCTTCTATGTTGATTTTACTCCAGACTACAACCCTGCTACCGGAACTGGCGGAATAAACTGGACAGGATGGAATTATGTCGAGGCTAAGATTCCTGAAAGTAGAAAGGGACCTTTCATCCTTGAGACTCCTATAAGAGTTATGTGTTCAAGAGATGAGATGCGCACAAAGGGAACCTTATATTTTGACCAGATACGAGCAATTTATGGTGGAGGATCATCGACCCAACAAAC
>CAYMAE010000014.1:0-26028 GCA_964388375.1 uncultured Ruminiclostridium sp. | reverse complement strand
TATATTTTGACCAGATACGAGCAATTTATGGTGGAGGATCATCGACCCAACAAACGACGGCTAAGATAACATCTCCTCAGGATGGAGCCACACTTAAATCAGGTAAGGTAGCGTTTGCAGCAGAAGTTATTAAGGGTGCAAATGTAACAGGAATTGATCTTAACAGTCTTAAGGTTACACTAGATAGTGTGAAATTAGATAATCTTAGTATTGAGGGTGCAGCTAATCTTACTATTAAAGGTGAGCTTGGGACAGTTTTACCACTAGCCGATGGATATCATACTCTCACATTGGAGTATGCTGATTTAGCTGGAAATAAAGGGACAAAGACCACAAACTTTATTGTAGATACAGGAGCGCCACAGGTTCTTGCAACAACTGAATCAACTGTTGTTGAAGGAGGCACTTTTGATACAACTATAGAGATTAAGAATCCAAAGAATCTTAAGAAGGTATATATAGACATCAAGTATGATCCTAAAAAGGTTGTTCCTGTGGACCAAGATAGCAAAAAAGCTGGTATTCAGACCCTGTTGGAGCCTTGGGCACAAAAGGGTAAAATAATTGGTCATAGAGTAGACGAGGAAAAGGGCAAGATTGTCTTTGAAATTGATAATTTAACTAACTTATCAAATGCAGAAAAAGCAAAGTTTGCTACAATTACCTTTAAAGCTAAGGACACAATGTTAGATGGAACATCCATAGGTCTAAACATAGGCGCTATGATTGTAGAGGGTAACCCAAGCAGCCAAAGGTTTAACCTTCCTAAAATGAATACTAATGTTGATTATCCTTTGATATTAGATGCTCAAGGTCTGAACAAAGGAGATACTACTACCATAACAGTCAAAGATAAAAGTGGTAATCCGGTTGCAGGAGCAGGGATTTATCTTAATAACATATCCTATGCTTTTTGGACAACTGATGAAAAAGGGCAGGTAGTAACAAATGCTCTTACGCTTACTATGAAAGCTGGCGAACCTCTACGCATACGCGCTAAGAAGGATGGACAAATAAGTAAAGCATTGGTTCTAGTTGAATAGTATTAATCAAAAATTATAGCAAAAACTCGAACGGGGGGAAGTATTTAGAATATAATATATTAATAAAGGCTTCCCCCCGGAGTATTTTATGCAGTTAAATAACCGAACATATAATATTAATAAGCTGGAGTTGATAGGTGCTATCTTAATTGTGACAGGCGATTTTATTGATTTATTAGTTACTTACCAAGAATACTGTGACAGCCTAAATGAAAAAGCAGGCACTAATTGACGGCAATATTGATGGCATCAATTAGTAAGATAATCAAAGATTTCTGAAAGGCTCTTACCTTCGATATTTTTTCTAAAACCCTCCACCTCGGTTGCGACTATCTCAGATAGAGCCTTTTGCCCTAGTATATCGACAGGAGCTAAATCATCGGTTAAAAGAAGGGTTTCGTCTGTCATCTCAATCAAATTGTCTTCAATATATTTTGATATATAATAAAGATCATGTCCCTCGTCTATTTGAGCATTTATATTAGCTTTGTAGTTTTCAATCATATCAACATCATCGCTCGCAAATAACAATGAATTGGTAACCTGTCTAAGGTCAGCTCTATAAACCTGGTTAAAAAGACTTTTTACAGTATTTGCAAGATATTCTGGTACTCCTGTAAAGCTCCCTGATTTTATGTTCACATTTACTATTAAGACTCCACCTGGCTTCAGGCGCTCCTTTACTTGTTCAAAGAACTCGACTGTGGACATATGAAAGGGGACGGTAATATCCTGATAGGCGTCGGCTAAAATGATATCATATTGCCTTGCATCAGGTGTTGAAAGAAAGCTTCGTCCGTCGTTAACAAAAACATTAGCTTCATCTTCCTGGAGGTTAAAGTATTCATAGGCTAAATCAGCGATTTTTTGGTCTATTTCTACAGCATCTATCTCTACATTAGGGATATATTTTTTCATTTGCTTAGGGTATGTACCCGTTCCAAGGCCTAAGACTAATACGTCAAGCTCTTTTTCGGCAGACATATCCTCTATAAAATAAGGTGCCATAAGGGCGTATTCGTAGTAGTAGCCTGAAAGGGAGCCATCCTTTTTATAGATAGATTGCACACCGAAAGCTACATTAGTAGATAGGATAACTGAATTATCGGTTTCCTCTACCTGTAAATAGTTGTACAATGATTCACCCTCATACACAATATTGGTTTTCCAAAATGCGTATGAATCATTTATAGGTATAAGTAGTAAGACAAATATAAGGATAGCTGTTATAGTATTACGCAGCCCATTTTTACGGGATAATAGGAAATACAGGGCACACACAACATTGAGCAGCAATGCAAACAAAAGAAAAGTCTTGCTTGTGCCTATATATGGAATAGTTAAAAAAGTGGGTACAAAAGTTCCTATAATGCTTCCTATAGTTCCCATAGCATAGATTTGCCCTGTTATCTTGCCACTGTTTTCGGTATCCTCAACTCCTAGCTTCACAAGATATGGTGAAACCATACCTAAGAGAATCATTGGAAGCGAGAAAATGATAAGGCAGGAAATAGCCGAACCTGTAACAACTAGGTTGCTGCTTGAGAACAATAGTATAAGGCCTCCTGCTACTAGAGCAATTAAGTATTTCGCAATAAAAGGAATAATAGCAATCCAAACTGAAGCAATCCAAATATAGACATAGAGGCGCTTTAAGCTTCCGTGTTTGTCGGCGCTTCTTCCTCCTAAAATATTGCCCACACTCATGCATATCATGATAAGGCCGATAATAACCGACCAGACTATCTGTGATGAGCTAAAATAGGGGGCTAAGAGTCTTGAACATGATAGCTCAACAGCCATAACAGTCATACCCGATAGAAACGAGGTAATATAGAGGATAAGATTATTTTTTTTCTTCATCTAATTCTTCTCCTGTTCTTTTCTTATTAAATTTGATTATCTTCATTTCTGCCATAACAACCGCAAACGTTACGCACATCATTTTGGTAAGAAATAATTGGGTATACTTAAAAACATTCTACCATACCTATGTGAAATGATATAATAATATAATCTACTTTACCTATTTATCATTAAGATATAAAATTGTAGCACTTCTGTATTTGACTTCTACTTTATTACCTATAAAATCCCTCAAAGGCTCAGTGCCAGCCTGTAAATCTTCTGCAACGACTGACCAATTGCCGCTTTTCGGAAGCATTATTGTCTCATTATTTGTTCCAGCATTATAGGCGACAAATATGGTTTTCCACTGGTCGTAATTTGCATAATTATTAATGGAAAAGGAAATCAGCCATTCTGGATTAGGATAAAACTTGATATTTCTCCTTACTTCTTCACTAGATATCATGCGAAAAGCCGGATGAGCATTCCTAAGTGAAATCAGGCCCTTGTGGTAATTAAAGACCTGCTGATTTTGAAACTTTAAAGTCCAGTCAATCTGATTGATTACATCGGGTAAATTATACGAATTATGCTCACCTTGTTTTGACCTCATCATATCAACGCCAAGCATTAAGAAAGGAATACCTTGTGAGGTTAAAATGATAGCGCTTGCGAAGTTAACAAGCCTAGCATGTTCGCTCGGGCTTAAATCGGGCCGGCTAGCCATTAACTTGTCATAAAGAGTAAGATTATCATGGGACGCTGCATAATTCACGCAATGCCAAGGATAGCTAGCCCAAGGATGGCCTGAGTAGTTCACCTTTGTATAATCAATTGCAGGATGGAAGACCGCACCTACCACACCAAACTTTACACCTTCCTTATATCTGAAATTCCCTGTAATAAATCCAGTATCGTGCTTGTGGAAGTTATCACCCTTTATTGCATCTCTAGAATTATCATTGAAAAAACCAATTCGATTAAGTTTAGGTGCATTTGTTTTTGTGGCAGCCTCATAACCCTTTAGTTGTGATGCCCCTCCAGTCCATCCCTCGCCATAAAGAATAATAGATGGGCTGATTTTATCTAAGGCTAATCTTATGTCATTCATTGTTTCTATATCGGTAAGGCCCATTAAATCAAATCTAAAGCCGTCTATTTTATACTCAGAGGCCCATCTTTTAACAGAGGTTAGCATAAAGTTTCTCACCATCGAGCGCTCAGATGCAATCTCGTTTCCACATCCAGAGCCATTTGAGAAGTTACCATGCTGATCTCTGCGGTAATAATAGCCAGGCACAAGCTTATTAAAATCAGAGTCCATAGTCTTATAAGTATGATTATAAACAACATCCATTACAACGCCGACATCGCATTCTTTTATTGCTTGAATCATTTGCTTAAACTCTCTGATGCGATTGTAACCATCATTTTGGTCAGTGGCGTAAGAACCATCCAGCACATTATAATTGGTCGGGTCATAACCCCAGTTGTACTGATCTTCCAAGGGTTTAGATTCATCAACTGTAAAAAAGTCGAAAATAGGCATGAGGTGAACATGAGTTATCCCCAAATCTACTAAATGTGATAATCCGGTGGGAAGACCTTCTAATGAGCTGCTGTCTTTTTGAGCTAACCCCAAGAACATTCCAGGGTCTTGAACCCCTGAACTTGGATGGATTGTAATATCCCTGACATGCACTTCATAGAGTACAGCATCAGTAGGGTTTACAAGAAGTTTATGATGGATGTTCTCCCAGCCCTCTGGATTAGTTAATTTAGGATTGACAACCATACTTCTTCTACCATTTACACCAGAAGATCTTGCATACGGATCGGCAGCCTCTAAAGTCTTGCCCATGTTCATGGCGTTATAGGTATAATAAACGCCGGACATGTCGCCCATAGCCTGTATTTGCCACACCCCGTAACGCTGGCGAGCCATTTCTATTGAAGCTATAAAGCCTTCTCCTGAACCAGTGGAATATAAATTTAAATACATAGATGATGCAGTAGGAGCCCATACCTTGAAGATTGTAAAATCAGGGGACCATGTTGCCCCTAAATCATCCTGATCATAGGTAAAGTAATTAGAAAATTCCGGAGTATCATAAATAACTCCATAATCAACATAGCCATCCCTAAATCCTGGCTTATAAACCTTATAGGAAGAACCGAGCCGCATATCATTTTTAAGGGAGATAATGAATTCTCTTGAGCCTCGAATTGGGGTAACATGGCGTACGGGCACACTAATATCATCCTGGAATACTTCAAAGGGCTCATCTTCAAGGCTATGCGTCGCAGGAGCCTGAAGGCATACATATATTTCGCGAAAATTATTAAATATTGCGTTTTCAAATCCCGGCGAAAGCCTCAAATCATCTATTGAAGTAAAAATTTCTGCAGTGTCCTGAACTATATAAATGGTTTCTGAATCGGTTTTTGCATTTTCGGACATAAGGAAGTATCTGTCTATATGATAATCTCTCTCATGCCAGCCTCCTCTGCGTACAATAATACCTATTTCATTGTTCTCAAAGCCGGACACATCTATTTCAGCAACCATGGCGGCTTTTTCAATATCTGAATTTAGATACGCCTGCGTGTTAAACATAAATAAAGATCCCTCACGGCCTTTTTGCCAAATCCAAAGCTCCCAGCCTAGGTAATCTTGGTCGTAGCGGTAATAGTATAATCTAAGCATAAGCTCCTCCCGAAAACGGTGGTTTATGGTAATAATATCATAACAACTATATTATTA
Organism: uncultured Ruminiclostridium sp.; assembly: GCA_964388375.1. Taxonomy (GTDB): domain Bacteria; phylum Bacillota; class Clostridia; order DSM-8532; family DSM-8532; genus DTU059. The sequence continues at coordinate 20,373 of CAYMAE010000014.1, read as the reverse complement.
TGCCCACTTTATAGTAGTGGCTTCCATTTTCTATTTGCCTTCTAAAAATAGTTCTCAGCCCAATAAGAAGAAAACTAGTCAAGCACAATCATTAGACAGTTAAAATAGAACGGTTTTTAAACCGAATTAAGTCAGATTATACCACCAAATCACTCTAGTTTCACCCTTATAATAAAAAAAGACCACCTCGCAGCTTTTGTGCTTTGAAGTGGTCTAACTTTATTTTATTGAATTAAGCTTTTCAGGTTAAGCCTTTAGTCTTTCTTCGAGTGCAGCTAACTGGTTCCAAAGCTCTTTTGGTAGCTTAGGACCATAGTTATTATAATGCTCTTTAATAGATTTAACCTCGTTTAGCCACTCGTCGTGGTTAACATCAAGGATTCCCTCTAAAGCTTTTTCAGTAATATCAAGTCCCTTAGTATCGATGGAGTCAGCGGTAGGCATGTAACCAATAGCTGTCTTAACAGCATCGCCTTCGCCAGAAACTCTTTCACAAATCCATTTGAGGACACGGCTGTTCTCGCCATATCCAGGCCATATGAACTTGCCATCTTCGTCCTTGCGGAACCAGTTTACATAGTATAACTTAGGAAGCTTGCTCTGATCAGCGGCATTTGCACCAATTTCCAACCAATGCTGTAAATAATCACATACATGATAGCCGATGAATGGAAGCATTGCAAAAGGATCACGGCGAACCTGTCCGATTTTATCGGAAATAGCAGCTGCTGTAATCTCTGAGCCCATGATGGACCCTAGGAATACTCCATGATTCCAATCGAAGCTTTCGTGAACTAGTGGAATTGTGCTAGGACGACGACCACCAACAAGAATTGCCGAAATGGGCACTCCTTTTGGATCTTCCCACTCAGGAGCGATAACTGGGCATTGACTTGCAGGAGCTGTAAAGCGTGCATTAGGATGAGCAGCTTTAGCGCCGGACTCAGGTGTCCAATCATTGCCGTGCCAATCAATAGCGTGCTTAGGAGCGGGATGGCCAATTCCTTCCCACCAAACATCACCGTCATCAGTTAATGCAACGTTTGTGAATATTGTATTTTTCTCAATGCTAAGCATAGCATTTGGATTAGAATCCATTGAAGTACCTGGAGCAACACCAAAGAATCCAGCTTCAGGATTAATTGCATAAAGCCTTCCGTCTTCGCCGAATCTTAACCATGCAATATCATCTCCAACGGTCTCAACTGTCCAACCTGGAATTGTAGGAACAAGCATAGCTAGGTTTGTTTTTCCACAAGCACTTGGGAAAGCACCGCAAACATAATTTACCTTGCCTTCAGGGCTAGTAATTTTTAATATGAGCATATGCTCGGCCATCCAACCCTCGTCACGAGCCTGTACAGAGGCAATACGAAGAGCAAAGCACTTCTTTCCAAGAAGAGCGTTTCCGCCATATCCTGAGCCATATGACCAAATGGTTCTTTCCTCAGGGAAGTGGCTGATGTATTTTTGCTCGATAGGAGCGCAAGGCCATGAAACATCCTCTTGTCCCTCTTCTAGTGGAGCACCGATAGAATGTAGGCAAGGTACGAATTCGCCCTCATCACCTAATACTTTCAATACATCATTTCCCATACGAGTCATAATACGCATATTAGTAACAACATATGCACTATCAGTTAGTTCAACACCAATTTTAGAGGCTGGTGAACCTACAGGACCCATGGAAAAAGGAATAACATACATTGTACGACCCTTCATACATCCATCATAAAGGCCTGTCATTGTTTTTTTCAACTCAACTGGATCAACCCAATTGTTTGTAGGACCTGCATCTTCTTCTTTCTTTGAAGCGATATAGGTTCTGTTTTCTACACGAGCAACGTCTGATGGATCGCTGCGGAATAGATAGCTTCCTGGACGTTTTGCTAAAGTTGTTGCCATGCCAGAGCCAACAGCTTCCTTTAAAAGGCGACTATTCTCTTCTTCTGAGCCGTCGCACCAATAAACTTCATCAGGCTTACATAGGGCAACCATTTCTTTTACCCAAGCATCTAGTTTTTTGTTCATTAATCATTCTCCCTTCGGTTGATATAATAATGAGAAATTTAGTTTATTTTCATAAAAAAAATTAAACTTATCCAATTTAAAACGATTACTCCTATTATACAATACAAGATATATATTTGAAAGAGAAATAAAAAAATATTTCATATTTTTATTTTTTAGTAATGTATTAATTTATGCGAACTAGTAAGGTCATTAAGAGACAAACGGCCTTTGTAAAGTATTTGTTGATTTATATATAATAATGAAATCTTATACTAATGAAAGTTTAAGATTTTTTAAATTCAAAAAACAACAAAGACCGGAGTTTATAAATCACTATTATCCTGTATTCTTTTATTCGGTAGTTACAATGTCCTGCTCATCTAAATCTTCATTATGCTCAAAAGCTTCAGTACCATTCATAATATCAAGAGTTTTAAAATTTTTAGTCTTTTTTAGTATTAAGCTAAATAATAATACTGACAGAACTAAGGAGACAACAACTAAAATAATATAGGTAAGATCTGTTTCAGGAAGCACATAATATAAAGGTAAAAGAATGTAATTCGCAGCGTTAAATAGCATATGAAGTATAATACTAGGATAAAGTGAGTTATATCTAGTTCTTACTATTCCAAGAATAATGCCTAAGAAAGTGGCATAAATAATTGATATTATATGTCCGTGGAGTAAACCGAAGAGAATAGCTTGTAAACCGATGACTAAAGCAGCAAATGGTATGCCTCTGCTTAAACTTTGCGTTATTAACCCTCTAAATAATATTTCTTCAAATATTGGTGCAACTAGTACCACAGATATAATAAGCATTAAGCTAATATCATCAGCGTAACCAACAGCTTCAGAGTAGCTCTCCAAAATGTTTTCTGGTATTGGTAGTGCGGTCACAAGAAATGATACAAATACATTCATTGTAATTCCCAATAGAGGTACGGGCCACCAATCTTTTAATGATACGGAATTTAAATAAAGGGTAGACTTAAGTGGCTTTTTGAATATAGCTTGAATTATTAAGTAAAAAATAAGTGTGATAATACAAGTTATAAGAGTTAGTAAAAGTGCTTTATCAAATATAAAACTAATTATAGTTTCTTCAAGTGCTGCGTAAGCTGCAATGCCACCTGTAAATCCAAGTGTGAAAACGTAAGCGATGACTGCAACTAACATAACAATAACTGATACTAATAAGTACAAACCAAGATACCCTAATGCTGCACCAATTCCTTTAAGTAAGTTTTTCATTTTCCACCTCCAGCTTTATCTAAAATAATAATACAGTTAAAATTTTGAATTTTCAACAAAGGTTTGGTTAAAGATATAAAAACAAGGAGGGATATATATGTCAGATAAGAAACGTGCATATAACGAGAAACGCTTCCCCAACCCTGATCCGCCCGAGAACAATCGGGGAGAACCTGTACCGGGAACTGGCCATGATACAAAGAGGGCTAAGCAAAAAAATGGTTAAGATTAGGCCCGCAGCTGTGGGCCTTTTTTTACTACTACTTTTCATGGCAAATTTCATTTCAAATACAACTCTTTCATAATTTACTAATCCATAGGGAAATAATAGTCTGTGGTTTAATATTATTAGAGCCTAATGCAAGGACGCAGAAATCAAGAGAGAGCAGACTAATCTCAAATAAGACAAATAAAAAAACAAACTTTGGCGATGAATAACAAATGATTACTATTTACAATCATGTGATTATGCGTTACAATCTAATTATGATAAAAAAACGACAGCCAAGGAGGAACTTTACATGATTATGCCAAAATACTTTCCGGGAACGAATGTACCTGTGTCAGAAGTGGGGTTGTTAACAAATATTTTTAAAATTACTAGCGGAATAACCCTGTCCCAGGTCTGTGAGATAACCGGTCTTGAGGCCGGAGCGATACACAATTGGATATCCCGGGGCTATGTAAGCCCTCCTGTAGGTCGCAAGTATACTAAGAATCATTTAGCGCGAATAATACTTATTAATATGCTTAGGGAGACTTTAACATTAGAGAAAATTGCAAAAACTCTCAGTCATGTTAATGGTGACCTCTTAGATAGGGCCGATGACATAATGGATGATAGCGATATCTACAAATGCTTATGCGACATTTTGATACCAGCAGAAAAGAATGAAGTGATAGACATACGAGAGTTGTTTAGAAGAATTGAGCAGTATTTAATTGATTTTCAGGAGCCGTATCCTGGTGCTAAGGATAAGGTAGAATTAGTACTTAAAATAATAGCATGTGCATGGGAGTCCTCTTATTTTAAGAGGTATGCGGAGTATTTAACCAAGAAAATTTCAGAAGGCTCCGTTAACAAATCATGAAGAAATGTGCATGAAAGACCCTTGGTAGAAACTTCAAGGGATAAGTCAGAAAGGAGGTAAAAATGGACTGGTGGAATGAATTGACTCAGCTACAGCAGATATTAGCCTATATTGCTATTCCAGCAACATTAGTTATGATAGTTCAGTTGTTAATGTCTCTTTTGGGGCTTACTCATGGGGCCGATGCAGATGGACTTGACGGGGGAGGCGATTTTGGCGACGGAAGTGCAGAAATTGAATTCGACGAGTTCTCGCTAGAGGATTCTTTTGCTGAAAGCCATGATGGAATTTTTGATATTCATGAGGGCGCATTGCCAGATGATTTTGGTGCTGACTTTGATACTGACGGTATTGACGCCACCGACACATACGATGCAGATACTTCTGATGATCACCATGGCCAGCGTGGTGCAGAGGGTTTAAAGTTATTTACGCTAAGAGGAATAATTGGATTTTTTGCCATTGGCGGTTGGGTAGGTATTGTAACCCTTGAGTGGGGGATTCCTGCACCGGTAGCACTATCCTTGGCGTTTGTGGCAGGATGGCTTGCTCTTTATTTTGTGGCATGGTCAATACACATAGCATTGAAGCTTCAACAAAGTGGCAACATCAAAATTGATAATGCAATAGGAGCTATTGGCGAGGTATACATACCAATCCCGCCATTAAAAAGCGGTAAGGGCAAAATCAATGTAATAATACAAGAGAGATATACAGAAATAGATGCGGTGACAAGTATAGAACGCACTATAAAAACAGGTGAGGCGGTAACCGTTATGGGCGTCGAATCTGAAGGGGTACTAATGGTAGTACCAAAGGATAATATTCCGTAAGGAATTTTATAGATTAATATTTCTAGGGAGGTTCAAGTATATGCCATATGAAATTATTCTCATAAGTGTAGTTGTATTTTTAGTTTTATCAACATTCCTTTTTATTCTCTCAAGATACCGCAGATGTCCTTCTGACAAGATTATGGTTGTTTACGGTAAGGTAGGGACAGCCAAAGACGGTACAGCCCTGTCGGCTAAGTGTGTACATGGTGGAGCGGGCTTTATTTGGCCTATAATACAAGCCTATCAGTATATGGATTTGACACCAATGTCCATCAGTGTAGATTTAAAAAATGCTCTAAGTCGTCAGAATATCCGCATAGATGTTCCTTCTAGCTTTACAGTTGGAATATCAACGGAGAATGGCATTATGCAAAATGCAGCAGAGCGTTTGCTTGGTCTTAAACTATCTCAAATTCAAGATTTAGCTAAAGACATTATTTTCGGCCAGCTACGTTTAGTCATTGCAACAATGGATATCGAGGAAATCAATACTGACAGAGATAAGTTTTTGGAGGCAGTGTCGGGCAATGTGGAATCTGAGCTTAAGAAAATTGGTCTTCGTCTTATCAACGTAAACGTAACAGACATCAGCGATGAGTCGGGTTACATAGTTGCTCTAGGTAAAGAGGCGGCAGCAAAGGCTATTAATGATGCTAAAAAATCTGTCGCTGAGCAAGATAGAGATGGTGCCATAGGTGAAGCAAATGCTAGGCGTGATCAAAGAATCCAAGTTGCTTCTGCTGATGCAGACGCTATTAAGGGAGAAAATGATTCAATAGCAGGGATTTCTCAATCTAATGCTACCCGTCGAGAACTTGAAGCTGAGGCATTGAGAAGGGCTACTGCAGCTGAAAAAATTGCAACGGCAAAAGCTCTACAGGAGGCATATTCAGCAGAACAAGCCGCGGAATCAGCCCGTGCAGCTCGTGAAAAAGCTACTCAGGAAGCGGATGTTCTTGTTAGGGCTGAGATAGAAAAGAGAAGAATTGAGATTGACGCTGAATCACAAGCCGAGCAAACCAGAAGATTAGCAAAAGGTGAGGCAGACGCTATCTATATGAAGTTGGAAGCTGAAGCTCGTGGTATGGAGGAAATGCTAACTAAGCAAGCCATGGGTTATGGCAAGCTAGTTGGAGCAGCAGGTGGTGACGCCATTAATGCAACACGATTAATGTTAGCAGCTAAGATGGAAGAACTCATGAAGGTACAGGTCGAAGCTATTAAGAATATAAAGATAGATAAAGTCACCGTTTGGGATGGCATGGGTGGCAAGGATAATACTTCTTCAACGGCAAACTTCCTTTCCGGAATGCTAAAATCAATACCACCAATGAATGAAATGTTTAAGATGGCAGGAATGGAACTTCCTGAAGTCTTGGGAAAAGATAAAGAAAAGGTCGAGACTATAGAAGTAGAAAAGGAAGAGGAAACTCTTTGAGCCATTAAGACGCCACAGAGGGACGGGAGAACCGTTCCCCTTGTAGCGTTTGGCGAAAATATGTAAATATTGCACAATAATAAATGAAGTATAGTAATAAGTTTTTGTCAATATCCTATTTACTTTAAAAAGAATCTTTGTTAAAATAATAACGAAGAATGAATCAGCGATATTAAACCATAAATAGTTCAACAAATTTCCCCGCATCAAGAGGGCACATTTTTTTAATCATTGTTGTTAAAGAATTAACAATACACAAGTAAGATACATATAATTAATTAAATTAATAGAAATACCCGAATGTAGTACTAGTAGAATCCATCGAATTACACGAATCACAGAAATTACTCGAATGAGTTAAAATAATCGAATCAATCGAATTTAATTGCCTGGATTTAGAAGACAGATCCAACAAGAAAGGGAGATGAGTATGGATAAGAACAAAGTAAGAGATGTTGTCGACAATGTCGAAAAACTAAAGTTAGCCCTAGAAAGAGTAAAAGAGGCTCAAAGGTTGTTTGCTACCTACTCTCAGGAGCAGGTGGATAAAATCTTTTTGGCCGCCGCCTCAGCTGCAAATAAGCAGAGGATTTCTCTTGCGAAAATGGCAGTTGAAGAAACAGGAATGGGTGTTGTTGAGGATAAGGTCATTAAGAATCATTATGCCTCGGAGTACATTTATAATGCCTATAAGGATGTAAAAACCTGTGGAGTAGTTGAAGAGGATAAGGCTTATGGCATAAAGAAGATTGTTGAGCCAATAGGTGTTATTGCAGCTGTAATCCCTACTACTAATCCTACATCAACAGCTATATTTAAAGCGCTTATAGCTCTTAAAACAAGAAACGGCATTATTTTTAGCCCACATCCAAGAGCAAAAAAATGTACAATAGAAGCAGCAAAAATCGTATTAGAGGCAGCAGTTGCTGCCGGTGCTCCTGAAGGGATTATTGATTGGATTGACATCCCTTCATTAGAGATGACAAATCTTATAATGAAGACAGCCGATACTATTCTTGCAACTGGTGGCCCTGGAATGGTTACATCTGCTTATTCAAGCGGTAAGCCTGCTATAGGGGTAGGTCCTGGGAACACACCTGCTATAATTGATGATTCTGCAGATATTATCCTTGCAGTTAACTCGATTATTCATTCCAAAACCTTTGACAATGGTATGATTTGCGCATCTGAACAATCGGTAATAGTACTTGATAAGGTATATAAAGCCGCTAAAGATGAGTTTGAAAAAAGAGGCTGCCATTTCCTTAATAAAACAGAGTTGGATAAGGTTCGAAAGACAATAATTATAAATGGTGCTTTAAATTCAAAAATAGTAGGTCAATCAGCATTTAGAATCGCGGAGCTATCAGGAATTAATGTTCCAGAGAACACTAAGATATTGATAGGCGAGGTTGAAAGTGTTGAGCTATCCGAGGAGTTTGCTCATGAGAAATTGTCTCCTGTACTTGCAATGTACAAGGCTAAGGATTTTTCTGACTCTCTATCTAAGGCTGAACATTTAGTTGCTGACGGCGGGTATGGCCATACTGCATCTATCTATCTTAATTCTTTGACAGAAAAAGAAAAATATGATGAGTTTGCAGCTAGAATGAAGACCTGTCGTATACTTTTAAACACACCTTCATCCCATGGAGGTATTGGTGATTTATACAACTTTAAACTAACTCCGTCTCTTACCCTAGGCTGCGGCTCATGGGGAGGGAACAGTGTATCTGAAAATGTTGGGATAAAGCATTTACTAAATATTAAAACAGTGGCTGAGAGGAGAGAAAATATGCTTTGGTTTAGAGCGCCTGAAAAGGTCTATCTAAAGAAGGGCTGCCTGCCTGTAGCTCTTGAGGAGATTAAAACAGTATTAGGCAAGAAAAAAGCGCTTATTGTAACTGACCAATTTCTTTATGCCAATGGTTACACAAAGCCAGTCACTGATAAACTTGATGAGATGGGTGTCAGGCACACTACATTCTATGATGTCTCTCCAGATCCAACATTAGAATGTGCCAAGGCTGGTGCGAAGCTAATGAGCTCGTTTGAGCCTGATTGCATAATTGCTATTGGTGGTGGATCTGCAATGGACGCTGCTAAGATTATGTGGGTTCTTTACGAACATCCTGAAGCAGATTTCATGGATATGGCTATGCGATTTGTAGATATTAGAAAACGTGTATATACATTCCCTAAAATGGGCGAGAAAGCTTACTTTATAGCTATCCCAACCTCTGCGGGAACAGGTAGTGAGGTCACTCCTTTTGCAGTAATTACTGATGAAACTACGGGAGTTAAATATCCATTAGCTGATTACGAGCTAATGCCACATATGGCTATCGTAGATGCGGACATGATGATGAACGCACCTAAGGGTTTAACCTCTGCATCAGGCATAGATGTAGTTACTCATGCTTTTGAGGCATATGCTTCTGTAATGGCTACCGATTATACTGACAGCCTCGCATTGGGAGCGTTAAAAAATGTATTTGAATATTTGCCAAGAGCTTATGACAATGGCCCTAATGACCCTTTATCAAGGGAGAAGATGGCTAACGCAGCAACTATGGCTGGTATGGCCTTTGCTAATGCTTTCTTAGGAGTGTGTCACTCAATGGCGCATAAACTAGGAGCTTTCCACAACCTACCTCACGGTATAGCTAATGCATTACTTATCAATGAGGTTATTCGTTTTAACTCAGAAGAGGCTCCACCCAAAATGGGCACATTTTCTCAGTATGACCATCCGCATACTCTTTCAAGATATGCTGAGGTTGCGAAATATTTAGGTCTAGAAGGTAAAGACGATGATGAATTAGTTGAAAACATGGTTATATATATAGAAGAGCTAAAGGCAAAGATAGACATTAAAAAGACTATCAGGGACTATGGAATTGATGAGAAGGTGTTCTTAGATAGCCTCGACGATATGGTAGAGCAGGCGTTTGACGATCAATGCACAGGTGCCAATCCTCGTTACCCGCTTATGAGCGAGATTAAGCAAATGTATCTAAACGCTTATTACGGAACTAATCAAAAGGTTTAGGAGGGGAAAGATATGAAGCTTGATAAAATAATTGCTGTAAGAACAAACAAAACCGTATACAGGGATGGAAATCTTGCAATTAAGGTTTTTGATGAGGGCTTTTCAAAGGGAAATATCCTCAATGAAGCCCTAAATCATGCAAGAGTTGAGGAGACTAATCTTTACATACCTAAGCTTGTTGAGGTAGGCATGATTGATGGTAAATGGGCCATTGCAACTGAATTTATAGAAGGTAAAACTATGGCCGAAATGATGGAGCAAGAGCCGGACAAATATGATGAGTATCTAGAAACTTTTGTTGATTTACAAATAAAAATGCATGCACAAAAGTGCCCTCTTCTTAACAAACTAAAGGATAAAATGCATAGAAAGATCTCCGAGACCGAGCTAAACGCTACTACACGCTATGAACTACATACTCGCTTGGACTCTTTACCTAGCCATAAAAAGGTTTGTCATGGTGACTTTAACCCTACAAACATAATAATAAATAATGAGGGTATCCCATACATTCTTGACTGGTCGCATGCTACCCAAGGAAATGCCAGTGCTGATGTAGCAAGAACCTATCTTCTGTTTAACTTAGCGGGCGACACTGTAAATGGTAATAAATATCTCAACTTATTCTGTAAAAAGACTGACACAGCGAAGCAATATGTGCAAAAATGGCTTCCAATAGTGGCTGCATCTCAATCTGTTAAAGGAAAGCCTGAGGAAAAGGATTTTCTACTTCGCTGGGCCGATGTTGTTGAATATGAGTAAGTATGGCAATCGTCTTGAATAATTATATTAATATGTTTATAATTGTAGGACAATCGAATAATGCATGATGGTGCATGAAAATGCTTAATAGGGAAGCGGGTGAAAGCCCCGAACTGTCCCAGCAACCGTGATGCTGACGAAACGGCGAAGATCACTTTGAATGTAGATACCAAGTGAATTACCACTGTAAAGTAAAATTTATGGGAAGGTGCCGTGTAGGATGATGCTAAGTCGGGAGACCTGCCGTGATGAATGTTTCTTCTGGGGTTTAAGAGTAAGCTATAAAGGGCTCTATTTTAGTTAGCCATTTATATGCCATAAGATTCTTATTCCCGGCGGCAAGCTGTAAATTAGCTAGCAGCCGGGTTTCGTATTTGAGGAAACTAACATTTGATTGCAAGTTTATCAATACGAGAGGAGTCTTTTTTTAAATGAAAAGAATGCAAAAAATTCTATCAATTCTAATTGTCTTAACCCTTATTCTAACCTTGGCGGCTTGTGGGTCCCAAACTGAGCAGCAACCAATGGATAGTGTAACCCAAAGCCCAGATAATGCGGATATCAATGATAAGAATAACTTGTCGACGCCTAATTCGGAAGGAACACAAACAGAATCCCAAACCGGATTTACCGTAGTTGACAGTAGGGGAATCGAGGTTTCTTTTGAAAAGGTACCTGGAAAAATAGTTTCATTAATGCCCTCTAATACTGAAATTCTATATGCTTTGAACTGTGGTGAAAATATAGTGGGAGTCAGCGATTATTGTAATTATCCTGAAGATACTAATAATAAGCAGAAGTTTCCTACCGGCGAAATGTTAAATGTCGAAGCCATAATAGCCTTAGATGCCGATGTGGTTATATTAGGGAATATGTCAGCTATGGTAGATCAGATTAATCAAATAGAACAGGCCGGAGCTAATGTAATAATAACAGAGGCTAATAGTCTTTCTGAAACCTATGAAATTATTGAAATGATAGGAAATGTCGTGGGTAAAAAAGCAGAGGCTCAATCCATTGTAAGTGATATGAAAAGTGGTTTTGAGAGCATAAGAGCACAGGTCGAGGGGAATACATCTGCCACGATTTATGTGGAGGTTTCTCCACTTGAGTATGGGCTTTGGTCTTGTGGCAAAAACACCTTTATTCATGAGTTGATTGAAATAGTTGGAGCAAAAAACATTTTCGAGGATGTCGAAGGCTGGTCGGCCGTTTCCGAAGAACAAGTCCTTACCCGTAATCCGGATGTAATTATTACTACAGCAAGTCCACTCACCGGCATAGAGGATCCTGTGGGAGATATAAAATCAAGGGTTAATTGGAGTCAGATAGGGGCAGTGAAAAGCAATAAGGTAGTAATGATTGATGGAGATATGGTTACGCGTCCTGGGCCAAGACTTTTAGACGGGGCCAAAGAGCTTGTTAAGCTAATAAATTAAGATGTTTTATAAGATATTTTAACTAGATAATGGCCAACGCCTAATAGTATAAAGCGTGGGTGAAAGCATAGGATTAAGCTTTTACTAATGAGGCTTAATAGACGAGATGCGGAGAAGCTATGAAAAGTCCTAATATAGAAAAAGAAAAGTATAATAAGAGAGTCACAAAAGCCGAGGGATACAAATTAGCCCCTTGGCTAATCTTGTTTTTTAGTGTGGCACTATTCGTTATTGTGCTCTTTTTCTCTATATCAGCTGGAAGTATTGGATTCTCTCCTGTTCAAACCTTAAAGGTTCTAGCTAATTTATTGTTTGGTGTTGGTGACATAAGTAATATTCCAGATAATAGCGTTACAATAATATTAGACATTCGTCTTCCCAGAGCGCTTCTTGCAGCTATGGTGGGAGCAGCCCTCTCACTTTCAGGAGCGGCCATGCAGGGTCTTCTAAAAAATTCTCTAGCCGATGGTTCTACATTGGGAGTTGCGTCAGGAGGCACATTGGGAGCAATTTTAGCAATTGCCTTTAATATTAATCTTTCGTTTATCCCTGGTAGTGGCGTTGTAATAATGAGTATATTGTTCTCGTTTTTATCATTGGTATTGATACTATATCTATCATATAAGATAGATTACAATTTATCGACCCAAACAATAATTCTGATGGGTATCATATTCACAATGCTCATAAATAGTATAAACAGCTTGATTGTGTCTCTTTCAGGAGAAAGTTTAAAGCAGGTAGTATTTTGGACAATGGGGTCATTTTCAGGTAGAGGCTGGTCCCATGTTTTTCTTATGCTACCTCTATTTATAATTGCTACAGTAATTCTTCTTGCATTAAGTCGTGAGCTAGACGCCTTTTCCTTAGGAGAAGAACAGGCCGGTTATATCGGAGTCAATACTAAAATAGTAAAGTTTCTAATATTGATTTTAGTCTCGGTTTTAGTGGGAGTATCTGTTGCTGTAAGCGGAACAATAGGATTTGTCGGGCTTGTGATTCCACACATTACAAGGTTTATCACAGGACCAAACCACAAAAAACTAATGGTTTATTCTGTTTTGTTTGGAGCAAGCTTTCTTATGGCTACCGATTTATTATCCAGGACAATTATGAGCCCTGCCGAATTACCTATTGGCGTCGTTACATCATTGATAGGAGCATTAATATTTATTTATATTTTCTTCAAAAAATCTAAACATCGGATTTAAGCTGCAGACCTAAAGTGAAGAAGTAAGGATAAAACACAAGGCTCATCTTATTAATAAATTAGTATAAAGGAGTAAAAGAGGCTATACATGCTAAAAGTTGAAGGATTATCGGTTACAATAGATAATAAGAAAATAGTTGATGATGTTTCCTTTGAGCTAAAGGAGCATGATATTTTCATGGTGGTAGGTCCTAATGGGGCAGGGAAAACCACTCTTTTTAAGGGTATTATGGGCGTTGTACCTCATGATGGAAAGGTACTTATAAATAATAGTAATATAAACAAATATAAGACAAGAGAATTGGCAAAGAAAATAGGAGTTTTGACACAAAAGCATCAGCCTCAGTTTGCACATTCTGTTTATGACGTTGTGAGCCTTGGTAGGTATTCTCACCAGAAGGATTTACTTGGAAGACTCGATATCCATGATAGAGAAAAAATTGAACAGTCGCTAAAGCTGACAGGTCTATGCGATATTAAGAATCGCTCTATTTTAACTCTTTCTGGAGGAGAGCTACAAAGGACATTTTTAGCCCAAATCTTTGCACAGGATCCGCAGATTCTAATTTTGGATGAGCCTACAACCCATTTAGATTTACAATATCAAATAGCAATATTTGATATAATAAAAGAATGGGCAATGGGAGAGGGAAGGGCTGTCTTAGCGGTAGTTCACGATTTGAACACGGCGTACTCCTATGGCAACAAGGCTATTTTGATGAATGAAGGAAGGGCTCATACACAAGGCCTAGTGGCCGAAGTATTAGCAAGAGATAATTTAAAAGAGGTCTATCGGGTTGATGTGGCCCAATGGATGAAAGGACTTCTTGCCAATTGGGAATAGCTTAATTAAGAGGAGCGTCACATGATTATGGCATTGTTTATGGAGGTAGAGTATGGAGCATTACTATAGTGAAAAACCGCAATCGGACATAAGAGAAAATGAGTTTAATTATAAAATCAAGGGAATAGAGCTAAAATTTACTTCTGTCAGTGGGGTGTTTGCTTTTTCAGACAAGGTAGATAAGGCGTCGCAGCTTCTAATCGAAAACTTTAGACCCTCGGGTGCTGGGAACTTTCTTCTTGATATGGGATGCGGTATTGGCCCCATTTCTTTGTATCTTAAATCAAGGTATCCACATCTTCAGATTACGGCCGTAGATATCAACGAGAGGGCTGTTCTCTACACTAATGAAAATGCGCAAAAGAACAATCTTAGTATAGAAGTATTAAAAAGTAATCTTTACTCGGAACTAGACGAAAGGTTATTTGGTGATATTGTTTCTAACCCACCCATAGCAGCAGGTAAGGCAGTAAATAGGATGCTTATTTCTGGCGCAAAAGACCATCTTTTACAAAATGGAGCCCTTTGGCTGGTTGCATTTCATAACAAGGGTGGATCAACCCTTAAAAAAATAATGGATGAGGTTTTTGGCAATGTTGAGGATATTGAAAAGAAGGGCGGAATCCGTGTGTACAGGTCAGTAAATAACGGACCTATTAGCGAATAACGTAGCTGCTTATATTCTTAATTGATTTTTCCAGAAATAGCCTATATAATTAGTCAGAATAATCATATAGTAATAGGATGTGTTCTAATGGGTCTTAAGGTACAAAATTTAAAAAAGTCATTTGATGGAAAAGTCGCAGTAGAAAATATTAGCTTTGAGATGACAGAACCAGGTGTATTTGGATTAATAGGAACAAATGGTGCAGGAAAGACAACCACCATAAGAATGATACTTGGAATTATGGAACCTGATAGTGGATGTAGCTATTGGGACGATAAGGTAATTACAAGAGATATGAATTTTGGGTATATGCCCGAGGAGCGAGGCATATACATGAAGACTTCTGTTTTAGAACAGCTGGTGTATTTCGGTATGCTTCGTGGGATGAAAAAGCTCAAAGCAAAAGAATCTGCGTTATCATTGATGGACCGGCTTGGAGTAAAAGAGTACAAGGATATGGTAACTGAAAAGCTATCAAAAGGTAATCAGCAAAAAATTCAGCTTATTACAACTCTTATTCATAATCCTAAGCTAATATTTCTCGATGAGCCGTTTTCAGGCCTTGATCCTATTAACATTGAAATGATGCGAAACCTATTATATGAGCTTATTGAGGATGGGAAATATATAGTATTGAGCAGTCATCAAATGTCAACGGTTGAGGAGTACTGCAAAAACTTGGTTATACTCCATAAAGGGAAGACTATGCTTCAGGGTAATCTTAGCCAAATCAAGTCAGATTATGGGCATACAAACCTTTTAGTAAAGACTGATAAAGACATATCCTCTTTTGCAGATGAGGCAAGCCTTCAATTAATTGAAGAAAGAGCCGATGAGGTAGAGTACAAGATAACCGGCGATGAAATGGCAAATAACTTTTTAAATATAATTGTTAACGCGGGGATTTATCCAGTCAAGTATGAAATAAAAGAACCTTCTTTAAATGAGATATTCATAGGAAAGGTTGGTGTTGAAGAATGAAACAGATAATGACCATATTTGCATTTACGTTTCGAGATGGAGTAAAAAAGAAAGTATTTATCATTACTACCATTGTGATTCTTGCTTTAATCGTAATATTATCTGCTATCCCTTCTATAATATCTTTTATTGATAAGGACGACCCAGATCCAGGGGCTGAGGGACTTAGTGAATCATTACCAGTTTGCTATTATATCGATGAAGAAGGATTAATTGAAAAGGGGCTTGAAACTCTTTCGGCCAATATAAAAGATATTAAATTTGAAAATGGCGAGCTTTCAAAAATTGAAGAATATAAGAATTCTATAAAGACAGATGGGAAAATTTCAATAATTCAAATTAATAAGAGCGCAGATGGCCTGCCGGTCATTGCCTTTACAAATAAGGACTTTATGACTAACGGGTCGACCCCTGATATTACCGAAGTATTAAGTGACCTATATATATCTAATACGCTGAATACTCAGGGGATTGATGAAGATACCATTGCATTTGCTCAATCGACATTGAATAGAACCCAGGAATTTGTCGGAGATATGGATTTTAGTGGGTATATGCTAGGAATTGTACTAACCATGCTCATATTTTTTGCAATATATTTTTACGGCTATGGTGTATCCATGTCGGTTGCAACCGAAAAAACATCGAGAGTTATTGAGACTCTTGTTGTATCTTCAAAACCGTCAAGGATACTTATAGGGAAGTGTCTTGGAATGGGATTAGTTGGACTTTTTCAGTTTGTATTGATTCTACTTGTTGGTACATTATGTTACCAATACATATTACCTGATGGATTTATGCTCCTTGGAATGGAAATTTCATTGTCAGCATTTACCACGAAATCAGCAATCTTTACAGTTATATACTTTCTACTAGGCTATATTTTATATGCCATGATGAATGCTGTTTGTGGTGCATATGTAAGCAAAATAGAGGATTTAAACTCGGCAATGATGCCTGTTATGATGATTGCAATGATTTCGTTTTATGTAGGATACTTCTCCATTATGGCGCCAAACAACACTGTTTTACAGAAGATTTCGATGTATGTTCCATTTGTCTCGCCATTCATCATGCCATTTAATTTATTAAATGCTGATTTGCCAAATATTGATTTGGTTATCTCAATCGTAACTTTAGTTATTACCATACTGATTGTAACGACTATCTCAATTAAGATATATACGGCATCTGTATTACACTATGGAAAAGGAATTAAGCTAAAGAGCCTGTATAAAGCAAACTAAGCAGTAATTACAGCCGTTTTAAAAGTATGCTTGACAATAATAAAGTGCCGGTGATACAATAGTTTAGCGTGCAAACTTAGTGGTTTGCAGTTGTTTTTGTTGTGTAAAATAATAACAAAAGTAACAGTTCCGGAGGGAACAGAATTGATTGAGCTATTAAAAAAGAATGAAAAAGTTGTTGGGTTTAAGCAGACCAAGAAGGCAGTGGAACAGAATCAGATAAAAGCAGTGTTTATAGCTTCCGATGCTGACCAAAAGGTTATTTCCCCAACAAAACAGCTATGTGATGTAAATGGGATTCCTGTTTACATTGTGGAAACAATGAAGCAGCTTGGCAAGGCATCAGGAATTGATGTAGGAGCTTCAATTGTAGGTATACTACAATAGTTACAAGCCAATGCATATAAATTTAAGATTAACGTAATTGCGTTAATATATATTAGTAGTAATTCTAAGGAGGTGAAGTAAAGGATGCCAACATTTAACCAGTTGGTCAGAAAGAGCAGGGAGAGGGTATTGTATAAATCTAATTCTCCGGCTTTGCAAATAGGTATGAATACTTTAAAGAAGAAGCATACTGATTTGTCATCGCCTCAAAAGAGAGGAGTTTGTACAGTAGTAAAGACCGTTACTCCTAAGAAACCTAACTCAGCTTTGCGTAAGGTTGCCAGAGTTCGTTTAACTAACGGTATTGAGGTAACAGCATACATTCCTGGTATAGGTCATAACCTACAGGAGCATAGTGTTGTTCTAATTAGAGGAGGTCGTGTTAAGGATCTTCCAGGCGTTAGATACCATATCGTTAGAGGTACTCTTGATACCGCGGGCGTTACAGACCGTAAGCAAAGTCGCTCAAAGTACGGCGCTAAACGCGCTAAGAAAAAGTAGACTTTATTTAGACTACTTACAAAAATTCAATATGCAGGACTAATCAACGTGCAAGACGTTGTAATCATATAGATGAACGCTTGCGCTGACGAACCTAGTAAATAGGGTCGAGTACCTGTGATACCGGGAGAGAAACCCGTAGTTATCATGTAAAGGAGGGAAGGAAAGTGCCAAGAAGAGGACATATTCCAAAACGAGATGTTTTGCCGGATCCAATATATAATGATAAGACTGTTTCAAAGCTTATTAATAGCATTATGTTGGATGGTAAAAAAGGTGTTGCTCAGACTATTTGTTATGATGCCTTCGATATAATCAAGGAGAAAACAGGTAAAAATCCCCTTGAAGTTTTCCAAGAAGCTATGAATAACATTATGCCATTACTTGAGGTTAAGGCCAGAAGAGTTGGCGGAGCAACATATCAGGTTCCAATTGAAGTTAGACCTGAGAGAAGGCTTGCTCTTGGATTGCGTTGGCTCACAAGCTTTTCTAGAAAAAGAAGTGAACGCACAATGAAAGAGAGACTTGCTGGAGAATTAATGGATGCAACAAACAATTTGGGCGGAGCTGTTAAGAAGAAAGAAGACACTCACAAGATGGCAGAAGCAAACAAGGCATTCGCTCATTACAGGTGGTAATTTAAAACGCAGTAAACATCGCACCACTACATCGGAAGGAGGGTATCGATGCCCAGAGAATTCAGCTTAGAGAATACACGAAACATCGGTATTATGGCACACATCGACGCAGGTAAAACCACCACAACTGAAAGAATTTTGTATTATTCCGGCCGTACACATAAGCTAGGTGAGACCCATGAGGGTTCTGCCACAATGGACTGGATGGAGCAAGAGCAGGAAAGAGGTATTACAATTACCTCTGCCGCTACGACAGCGCATTGGAAGCATTGTCGGGTAAATATAATTGATACGCCCGGGCATGTTGACTTCACAGTTGAAGTTGAACGTTCGTTACGCGTACTAGATGGTTCAGTTACACTTTTTTGTGCAAAAGGCGGTGTAGAACCTCAGTCAGAAACAGTTTGGAGACAAGCCGATAAATACGGTGTTCCACGTATTGCCTATGTTAATAAAATGGATATAATGGGAGCAGATTATTTCAATTGTATTCAGATGATGAAGGATCGGCTACATGCAAATGCAGTACCGATTCAGCTTCCAATAGGCAAAGAGGAGCATTTCGAAGGTATTATCGACCTTGTTAATAAGAAAGCATATTACTATAGAGATAACCTTGGTGTTGATATTGAAGAAACAGAAGTTCCAGAAGACATGAAGGAGCTTGTTGAAGAGTATCGATTTAAATTGGTTGAGGCAATTGCCGAGCTTGACGAGGATCTTTTAAGTAAATACCTAGACGGCGATGAGCTTACAGAAGATGAGCTGAAGAGCGGAATCAGAAAAGCTACCATTGCTACTACAATTGTCCCAGTGACATGTGGTTCATCATATAAAAATAAGGGTGTTCAGAAGCTCTTGGACTGCGTGGTTGACTATATGCCGTCACCACTAGATGTTCCCCATATTACCGGGGTAGTGCCCGGAACTGAAGAGCAGGAAGAAAGAGAATCGTCAGACGAAGCTCCGTTTTCAGCTTTAGCATTTAAAATCATGACTGATCCATATGTGGGAAGACTTGCGTTTTTCCGTGTTTATTCAGGAACATTGAATTCAGGCTCTTATGTGCTTAATTCAACAAAAGATAAGCGCGAAAGAATTGGCAGAATTCTTATGATGCATGCTAATGATCGTAAGGATATAAATGTTGCTTATTCGGGCGATATTGCAGCTGTCGTTGGTTTAAAGAATACATCAACTGGCGACACCCTTTGTGATGAAGACAACCCTATAATATTGGAAACCATGGTGTTTCCTGAACCGGTTATTAATGTGGCTATTGAGCCAAAAACAAAGGCTGGTCAGGAAAAGATGGGAATTGCCTTACAGAAGCTTTCAGAAGAGGATCCTACATTTAGAGTCACCAGCAACCAAGAAACAGGTCAGACTATTATTGCTGGTATGGGCGAGCTTCACCTTGAAGTTATTGTAGATCGTCTTTTAAGAGAATTTAGAGTAGAGGCTACTGTAGGAAAGCCACAGGTTTCATATAAAGAAACCATTCGTAAGGCTGTTAAATCAGAGGGTAAATTTATCCGTCAATCAGGTGGTAAAGGGCAATATGGACATTGCGTAATCGAAGTAGAGCCACTTGAGGCAGGTAAAGGCTATGAATTCGTCAACAAGATAGTAGGCGGCGCAATTCCTAAGGAATATATTCCCGCTATTGACAATGGTATACGCGATGCGATGAACAGTGGTGTTATTGCAGGCTATCAGGTTCTGGATATAAAGATAACTCTTATAGACGGCTCATATCATGATGTTGACTCATCCGAACTGGCATATAAGATTGCCGGATCAATGGCGTTTAAGGATGCCATGAGAAGGGCCAATCCAGTATTGCTTGAACCTATAATGAAGGTTGATGTAACAACCCCAGACGATTATTTGGGTGATGTTATGGGAGATCTTAATTCGCGCCGTGGAAAGATAGAGGGTATGGACGCAATTTCTGGTGCACAGACTATTCATTCATTTGTTCCACTTTCCGAGATGTTCGGATATGCA
>CAYMAE010000013.1:32435-45639 GCA_964388375.1 uncultured Ruminiclostridium sp. | reverse complement strand
TTCTCTGGGTCTTTTGGGTCCTCAGGATCTTCTGGGTCTTTTGGGTCCTCAGGATCTTCTGGGTCTTTTGGGTCCTCAGGATTTTCTGGGTCTTTTGGGTCCTCAGGATTTTCTGGGTCTATTGGGTCCTTGGGATCTTCCGGATCCTCTGGATCTACAGGCACCGTGCGCTCATAGGTGGCAGAATATAAATCAAGAGACCTAATCATTGTAAAGTCCTCGTTATTATAATAATCCATTTCCTTCTGTTCAGTCTCGACCTTAACATATAGAATGGTTCTATTTTCAATCATTTCGTCATTTACTTCGAACTGCATTGCTACCCCTTTATTAACTTCGGGGAACAAATTTGTTATCTCTTTTTCAGCAATGATATTTTTGAACTCTTCATCGGTAGCTACATATATCTTTGCTTTTTCAATATTGGAATAACCTGCATATTATACACTTTATCCTACTTCTCCTTTTCTTTTTTCTTTTAGCCTCTTTATACTATAAATCTACTTCTAATTATAGTATTTCCAAATATATAAAAGGCGCAAATGAGCCTATAGCAGAAAACAAATACTCCCTTTTTTATAAACTGTTTTTAGTGGATATTGCTCTTAATATTAAGTTATGTTTGTATAATTCAGAGAAAGGCATGTCTTAGGGAAATGTCTCTTGAATTTTGCTTGTCATAGCTGATGTGATATCTCATTTATTGTAGGGGCATTAGTTATGAACGCCTAATAATTACATACATAACGCTTTGCCCAGGCGGACATATGGCAGCGCTGGGCAAAATTGTTTAGGCAATTTTTTTATCTAATCCATCTTTAAAAGCTTTGTCTTGATGTCATCTTCCAAAGTTTTAAGTTCTGACTCGACCTGAGCTCTTCTTACTCGGCCATCGGCCTGAATTTTAAGAGTTTCCTCCAAAGTGTAAATTAAATCATTATTAACCTTTTTCAATGATTCGATGTCAACAATTCCGCGCTCGTTTTCCTTAGCAAGTTCTATGGAGCTTGTTTTGAGCATTTCTGAGTTCTTTGTCAATAGCTCATTTGTGGTATTTGTAACATCGCGTTGAAGCTTCAGTGCCGATTGTTGGCGAAGCATAGTTATGGCAATAGCAATTTGATTCTTCCAAAGAGGTATGGTGTTCATTATAGAGCTTTGAATTTTCTCAACTAATGTCTGGTCATTATTTTGAATCAAACGAATCTGAGGAGCTGTTTGGATAGAAATCATCCTACTAAGCTTAAGATCATGAATTTTCTTTTCAAAGCGTGATATAAGCTCGGCCATATCTCTAACTTTTTGAGCATCCACAGGATCGCCTGTTTTTTGTGCTTTTTCTTTTAGTACGGGCATATGTTTATCATTGAGATCTTTTAACTTCAATGATCCAGCCATAATGTATATATCAAGCTGCTTTAGGTAATCCAAATTCTTTTCATACATAGTATCCAATGAAGTAATATCACGAATAAGTTGTAATTTTGATCTGTCAAGCTGATCTATTATTTTTTCTATTTGGACACCAATTTTATCATATCGAGCAATGAATTTATTAGTTTCCCGTTTAAAATTCTTAAATAATCTTGAGAATCCCTTTTGATTCGGATCGAGGGAATCAATGTCAACATCCTGGACCCTAACTAATAAATCGGTAAGAACTTCCCCTACCTCGCCACTATCCTTTGCTCTTATTTGATCAAGCATGGAGTCGGAGAACTTCGAAATATCGCTTTGTGCCAGGCCGCCATACTGAATTACACTCTGGGAATTAGAGATGTCTATTTGAGCGGCAATATCTAAAACCTGTTGTCTATCCTCAGCTGGCATGTCATTCCATTTGTTTACATCATAATTTGCAGTGGCGTTGTTTGTAGCTGCCTGTGTCGGAGCCGATTGTACCTGTCCTTCCATAACTACTACCATACCTTTCTCATTAACTATATTATCTATTATTAGCCTGCCCTAAGTTGAAGGTTTGTTTTCCTTATTCTTCTTGGTTTTCATATTGCCCGAAAGGGTCTCAAACACCTTTATTTCAGTGTCCAAGTCTATAACATCGTTTGCGAGCATCTTTTCCTTTTGCTTTAAGAAGGTTGAACGCATGCTCTTTAGGGATTTTTCAGTGCGCTCTAATGTTTCTACAGCACCAGCAGGCATTGGCCTAGTAGTAGCTAATTCAGCATACTTTACAATTATTTTATGTGTAGGTTCAAGATAATAAGTAATAAACTGTTTGACTACGCGAATATCCTTAGGATCCTTTTTAAGCATATCGAACATAGACTCGGCAATTCTGCACAAGTCTTCGACTTCGCGGCATACTTCAGTCTGAGATAGTCTTTTTACAGCATCCCTCATACCCGAGGTAAGCTTGCGGCCGTTCTTAATTGTGTTCTCCAAATCCCCGCGAGTCAGACCCTCTGTTACAAGAGATTCTTCTTTCTCTTTTTTATTAAAGATAAGGGTAACCACTAACCAGCCAACAACCCCACCTATGAGAGCTATTTCTATCCCCTTCATAACGAACATCAACAAAACAAAAACTGCTACACCTAATATGATTGAAAAGACTCTGCTTTTTGTTGACATCTTCAATTTAAACTCACCACCATTTTTTTTACACATATATTACTATTTTACTCTAATTTAGCTATTGGGTAAAGAGTCTGGATAAATTATCAGGAACTGCTCTGTTAGTTACGGTATCCATAAAATCCATATCCACCAATACTCTATTGTTTAAAATAATCGCTTCTCCTACTATTCTATCGGGAAATCTTCCCTCTATCACCATGAATTTTCTCCTGTATTCTTTTCTCCAAACTTTTTTAGGTATATGTTCTTCAAATATCTCCCTAACATCAATTGCCTTTACAGTACTATCTTCAAGAAAATCAGGAATTACGGTGTTTTTAAGAGAACAAGCATAATCCAGCGCCATAAGTGAGTCCAAAGTAATTGAATCTATTCCCTCTGTATTCAAAGCATATTCTCGTAAAAGCTTAAAAAGACTAACGGCCGACATGGGCTGATATAATCTACCTTGTTGCTTTAAAAACTCTGCAAAACCTTCATACAATTCAAATGGCGAAGCGAAGAATTCAACTAAATACTCTAAGGTGTAGGTGAAACGCCCTGAATTCCATGTGCGGTCCAGAACCTCCTCTACTCCCTTTAGTATAAGTATTTCATCTACGCTTATATATTTATTCTCTATAACCTCATAAGGAGGATATTCCCTATATTTATAGCCGTGCCTTTCAGCCTCTTCTCTTATTCTAGTTCCACGAAGGAGTTTTAAAAATCCTAATTGCATATGATGGGCCTTTATTTCATAAATTCTATTAAAGGCTTCTTTAAAGAAGCCCAAAGTGTCATGCGGCAATCCAGCAATAAGATCAGTATGAATATGAATATTACCTTTTGCCATAAGCGTTTTCAAATTCTCAATTGATTTGTCCACATTCATAACTCTTGAAACCTCTTTAAGGGTTTCCGGGTTAACTGACTGGATACCTGCTTCTAGCTGAATAAGACCAGGTCTCATCGATGCTAGACAATCAATTTGGGCCTTTGTTAGAATATCAGGATTTATCTCAAAATGAAAAACTATATCTTCATTTGAAAACTCTTTAATAATTTCCCAGATTGCAAGAGCATGCCTTTCATTGGCATTAAAGGACCTATCAACAAATTTTATTACTTTAGCTTTTGCCTTCACAAGCTTAGCAAGGTCTTTCTTTACCTCATCTATTGGGTGAAAAACCATTCCTTTGCTCAAAGAAGAAAGACAATATGAGCATTTGTAGGGACAGCCTCGTGACGATTCAATGTAGGCAATCCTATCCTTAATTCTTGTTAAATACTCAGAATTAAACGGTGATATATACTCATTTTCATAACAGCTTTCTTGTATAAAATTATGTTTGATTCTGCCTTTGTTTCCCACTTTTATTGCTTGAAGCAACATGGGGAATTGACCCTCTCCAGGACCTTTAATTAAATAATCCACCCCGTAGGCATAGTATTCCTTTTCTGCCCCCAAGTATCCAACCTCAGGGCCACCAACGACTATACTACATTCAGGTTTTGCTTTTTTTAAATCATCTATTAATTTTAACATAATCTCCCTATTCCATATATAGCAGGAAAAGGCAGCCACATCAGGATTTTCATCCAATATTGAGGCCCAAATTTTTTGTTGGGAGTCGTTAATTGAAAATTGCATTACCTTCACCGGAATATTGTGTTCTTCACATGCAGCCTTCAAGTACCATACTGCCAAGCCTTCGTGCTCATACTTTGCATTTATTGCTATTAGTAAAATATTCATTTTATCCTCTTGTCTAGCTATCCATTTAGTATTTTACACTACTAAAATAAGGAGCTAATATAATTATCATTAAGGTTTGATTAGAATTATTGCCTATATTACATAGTATAACAGGTTTATAGAACCCATCTCTCTATGAGGCGAGACAAAGTCATTATAACAAAAGAAGTGCAGCAAAGTAACTGTTTCATTTTCATTTTATTATTATAGTGCATAATTAAATATTAATATAATCTTCTTGTGTTTGGATGCATATGTGTTACAATTTTTTTGAAGAATGTAATTGTAAATAGCAAAATATGGTTATAAATGGAGGTCGCCTTATGAAAATATTATCAAAACCCTTTGGTCTATTACCTGACAAATCCCTGGTTTCCCTATATACGCTATCTAATAAAAACGGACTTAAAACAGACATTATTGACTATGGAGGAATAATCGTATCATTATTGGTTCCTGACAAAAATGGAGTTTTTAACGATATCGTATTGGGCTATGATAATATTGATGACTATATTGATAGGTCCCCCTTCTTCGGTGCTTTAGTTGGACGTCATGCTAATCGTATAGAGGATGCAGAGTTTATAATCGATGATGTTAAGTATCTTCTAGATAAAAATGATGGAAAAAACCATATACATGGTGGTATAAAGGGCTTTGACAAAAGAATTTGGGATTCTAAAATCATAACTAATAATGGAGAAGAAGCTTTAGAGCTTAGCCTATTCAGTCCAGATGGTGATCAGGGCTATCCGGGCAATTTAGAAGTAAGAGTAATTTACAGGCTTAATGACTTTAATGAATTAGAAATTGATTATTATGGAGCCTGCGACAAAAATACTGTTCTTAATCTTACTAATCACAGCTATTTCAACCTTTCTGGCCATGATAGTGGCAGTATTATAAACCATCAACTAAAGATTGAGGCTGACTTCTACACTCCTATAAATTCCGAATCACTACCAATCGGTGAAATTCACAGCGTTAAAGACACACCTTTTGATTTTACTGAGTTAAAAACAATAAATGAGGCTCTTTCTTCCTACCCTAACGACCTGCAGCTTAAATATGGCACTGGCTATGACCACAATTTCGTTATACGAAACTATGATGGTGGGCTTAACGAAAGCTGCCAAGCATATGATTCTAAATCCGGACGACTCATGACCTGCTTTACTACAATGCCTGGAGTACAGCTCTATACCGGCAATCATTTAAAAGGTTCTGGAATGGGAAAGAACCACGTAGTCTACGATGATCGTCATGGTTTTTGCTTTGAAACTCAATACTTTCCTAATTCAATGAAGCATAGACATTTTCCATCACCTATACTAACTGCGGGGACTACATATCATCATAAAACCGTTTATAAGTTTAGTACAAAATAATCTTGGAGGGTTGATATGAAATCCTTTATAGAATATGTAGAAGCTGAAATGGAGGATTTTAACTCCAAAGAATTCTGCTCGGTAGATGGGCTTGCTCTATCGCAGCTATCATATGTAAATCTGGATAATATGGTTCCTGGCCTAGACACCTTTTCATCCTCTATGCGCATTGGCGATCTACTCAGAGCTGAATGCTTTGAAGCCATGTTTAAAGGACTGTTTTTCCCTGACAGTAATAAGAAGCTCTTATTCGCGTTGGCTGCAAGCCCAAGATTTAGGGATATAAGAGTAAGCTACTATACAAATAAGTTTGACTTTGCGGAGGAAAAGCAGTTTTCAGCAGTAACATTTTTTCTTCCTGATCAAACGACCTTTATAGCCTATCGTGGAACCGATATGACCTTAATCGGTTGGAAAGAGGACCTAAACATGGCTTTTATAAGCCCTATCCCCGCTCAGGAGGAAGGTGCCACCTATCTTAATCTAATAGGTGAAAAAATTAAGGGGCCACTCCGTATTGGGGGGCATTCAAAGGGTGGAAATGTTGCGGTCTATTCAGCTATGAATTGTCATCCTGAAATACAGGATAGAATCATAAATATTTACAGCTTTGATGGACCAGGATTCAAAGATAGTATTTTTCAGAAGCAAGAGTTTCTAAATATTAAGGATAAGATAATTAAAATTTTACCTCAGTCATCTATTGTAGGTATGCTCCTTCAAAGCCAGGAAAGCTATAAAGTTGTTTCAAGCACTCAATGGGGCGCTATACAACACGACCCTTTCTCTTGGGTTATAGATGGCGATGATTTTCATTATGTGAAAAACGTTTCTAACAGCTCAATAAATATGAATAGAACATTAAATCAGTGGCTCAATACACTAACTGACAAAGAGCGCGAACACTATGTTGATGCTTTGTACAGTGCATTGGAATCATTAAATATAACTGTTATCAGCGATTTTTCTGATATACAGATAAACGAGATTACCTCGATCATAAAATCCTTTAAAAATATTGATCCTGAAACAAAAAAAATCTTATCAACTACAATTAGAGAGCTAATTGTATTATATATAAGAAATATCAGCTCCCAAAACAAGAAAAAGAATGAAAACAAAACATAAAAAGAAAACTCTTAAGTGAAAAAATTGATGAAATGAATATAAAAGAAGAAAAAGCTAGGCTACCCCTTTTAGAAGAAGGATATGTAATTAAAGTATCTAATGAAAAACTAATAATAAATGTAATACACTTGATTAATTCGTTGATATCTCCCACATTATTTATAAATCTAACCCGTTATTATAAAGAGCTGCATACACTCCACCCTTATCGAGAAGCTCGTTATGCGTACCCTTTTCCTCAATACCATTTGAGGTGAGCACAATTATGGTGTCAGCATTTCTTATGGTGGAAAGTCTATGTGCTATAATTAGTGTGGTTCGCCCTTTGGCAAGTTGACTCAAAGAATCCTGAACCAGTCTTTCACTCTCATTATCCAAAGCAGAGGTAGCCTCATCCAGTATTAGAATAGGAGGATTCTTTAAAAATACCCTTGCTATAGAAACTCTTTGTTTCTGGCCTCCTGATAGCTTTACTCCTCGCTCGCCAACAAACGTGTCATAGCCGTTCTCTAGCTGTAGAATGAATTCATGGGCATTAGCAAGCTTGGCAGCCTTTATGACTTCCTCTCTTGTGGCTCCCGGCCTACCATACATAATATTGTCGGCTATACTACCAGAAAACATATATACATCCTGCTGTACTACACCAACATTGCTTCTTAAGGATTCTAGCGTAAGGCTTTTAATATCCTTTCCATCTATGGAAATACGTCCCTCACTTATCTCATAAAACCGTGGTATTAGATTACAAAATGTTGTCTTTCCTCCACCTGAAGGTCCCACCAAGGCTACCGTCTGACCCTTAGGTATGTTAAGATTTATATTCTTTAACACTTCGTTTTTATCATTGTAGCTAAAGGAAACATCTAAAAACTCTATGCTACCTTCAACATCCTTTAATTCTATAGCTTTTTCATCATCAACTATTTCAGGTTCAGTATTCATAATCTCCATAAACCTGTCAAACCCCGTCATTCCTCTTTGAAGAGCCTCTGTAAAGTTTACAAGCCTATCAATAGGATTTAAAAATACATTTATAAAGAGAATATAAGCAATTAAGTCCGATGTGCTTATTTGATTCTTACTTAAAAATAAGCCTCCTAACACTAGAACACTTAAATATAAAATGCCTTGCAAAAATTGATTCCCAGAGAAAAATTGGCCCATTATTGTGTAGCTATCTTCCTTAGTCTTTAAAAACTGTCTGTTTCCATCGGCGAACTTTTCCCTTTCAATATCCTCATTAGAAAATGACTTCACTACTCTAATACCTGCTAGGCTATCCTGAGTCTTAGCATTTACTAGAGCGATTTTCTCTCTGTTCTTGCGAAATACTTCACGCATTTTGATATTGTAATGTGCAGTGAAGAAAATAATCAGAGCCATGATTCCCAGAAGTATCAGGGTAAGCTTTACATTCATTGTCATCATTATTATGACGGCGCCTATTATTTTTATGGCCGAGATAAAAATGTCCTCGGGGCCGTGGTGCGCTAACTCAGAAATATCAAACAAATCATTTGTTATTCTAGACATTAATTTTCCGGTATTGGCATTGTCATAGAACGAAAAAGATAGCTTCTGCATGTGGGAAAATAGATCTTTTCGCATATCTGACTCCATGCGCGCTCCCATAATATGTCCTCTTGAAGTAATATACTGCTGACAAAAAAACCTTATTATATATAGTGCTAAAAGCCCTGCTCCAGTTAAGAATATTATATTCAGCATGTTTAAAGGACGCAAAGTATATACCTCATCCATCAAATACCTTATGAGCGATGGAAAAATTAAATCTATGGCTGATAAAATAAGTGCGCAAAACATATCCATATAGAACATGCCTCTGTACGGTTTATAATATGAAACAAACTTCTTAAACTTCTCCATGTAAATTCTGCCTCCTTAAATGCCTCTATATTTTACTATTTGAGAAACATAAAATCAATTTATATAAATGTGATTATATTATAAGCTTACCCGTTTACAAACGAAAAGGCTGCTGCAATATATTATGCAACAGCCTGGGATTAACTAATACTCTGCTAAAATACTATAATTCTGTTTTCCATAGCCCATGAAGGTTACAGTATTCATATATGCTTATATTATTTCGCTCTGTATATTCAAAGTTACAAGGTTTACCTTCACAATTAGGAACTTCATTATCATCATCAGTGTATAAAACCTTTTCCTCGTCAAATTTATACTTAAATTTGGCCACGGGTTTCATTCCTGGCTGCAGGTACTTTATTTCAACCTTATCGCCTGATACTAATGCAATCCACTCAATATAATGCTCAGAAACCATAGGATGCTCAACCGACCCAACCTGGACCATTATCTTTTTACCATCAATTTTTACATCTGGTACATGCTTTTCTTGTGATGCATCCACTGTATTTGCTACTAATTTAGTCATATCCTGTCCACAGCATGCTAATGTTCCACCGCCTGATTTTATTAAAGCGACCATATTACCACATACTTCACATCTGTAAAAAATATCTTTCATTAAACCTCGCCTACCTTTCATTCTAAATAATTGCGTACGATGTTTTATTTACCTCATTATTAGGATAAATAAACAAAGTATATATATACTATATCAAATATTTAACCTAATATATTTACATAATAAGGTAACTCACAAATTGCTAACTGATAATGGTTGTAAACAAAACCCACAATAAAAATGCTAGGAAAGACATTAAACATTATATTTGACCTTTCAAAAAACATTCTGTTTCCCCCAATCTTTAATCAGTTAAGCTTCCATCCTGGCATATGCTTTTGTGGCATTCTTTCTAACTAATTGTAATGAAGCATAGGAAAAAATCAAAAGTATTGCCGACATAATTGCAAACAGCATAAGAACACTAAGATTTAGCTTCGTTATTAAAAAGGCTATAATGCCAAAAATGCTAAGCAAAACAAATCCTAATAGCATTGCTGCAACGGCGTTAAAATTTTGCTTTATCGCCTCCTGAGGATTATTCCACGTAAGCTTTGGACGCAATAAATCAATAAATAAGCTCATCGCATTTATTGGAATTAAGGCTAAACTACAAAGTACAATAACCATAATAGTATTAGCAAAACTAATTCTAAATGAGAACATCGCTACTATTGCTGTAAAAAAAGCGCCCACAAATGATATTGAATAGCCAGCCAAGAACTTTCCCAAAACCTGAACGTCAGGTTCTACCGCAATATTCTTAAGAATCCAAATATTTTTTCCTTCTCTCGAAAATGTGGTAGCAATAGAAGGGTTAACAAGCATAAATAGTGTTATTATACCTGAGATAACTAATATGAGCCAAGGATGCTTTTCACCATTCTCTATAAGATTATATAGAAATTGGAGATCCGGGTCATTGTTCAAACCTCCCCCAATAAGCGGAAGTACTAATAAAAATGGAGCAATAAACACCATAACAAGTGAATTTAGTGCATATATCGGTGTTCTTATAAGAGTCCGCATTTCATTTTTAAATATAGCAAACACCTTAGATGATCTTTTATATACTAATTTCGTTTTTCCTGGTCTTGAAACAGTCTCTAATTGTGCTGTCGCTCCTTTTTGATAAATAAAAGAGGCCAATAGATACACAATAGTAAAGGCTGTAAATGAGATTAACAACAGATATAGTAGGTTTATAAAAGCCTCTGACCCTGTACCTGTAAGAACTCTTGTAACCCAGATTGCAGGGGGAAAAGTCCTTCCCATAAACTCAACAAATACACTGCTGCTGTTTAAAATGGCCATCATAAAATCCTGTTGGTTATCAGGCATCTTACCCAAAAGATAATTCTGTCCTGCAAATATAAGCACCATGAAAATAACGCTACCTACTATAGTTATTATATCGCGGTTTTTGGACCTACTTACAATATTCATAAGAAGAAGCGATAGAAGCGCTGAGATTACCAAGGGTACCAAAGGAATCATTATAATACATAATACAGCTAACACATAATACATAACTCCCGCATTTTGACCAGCTCCGTAGATAATGACCGGAGGTAGCATAAGTAAAACTGTAATGGGATACTCGGCCAGTAAGACCATTACAAACTTTGAAAGAAATACTTTTCCTTGAGCAATGGGCAAGCTAGCCAAAAATTCTGTATCTTTTGCTAAGAATAGAGTACTTAGCATATGAAAGATACCGAAGAAAAGTATCATAAGACCCGTAACAACAGCCGCCATGGTAATTATAATCTGAGGAGTATTGAGCATTGAACCACCCAAATACAATTGATACATCAAGTAGCTATAAAGCCCAATAATTTCAACTATAGCAATTAATATTGCAAAACCAATTCCAATAGTTTTCCATATGGCCTTTTTGTCATTCTTTAAATTGTAAGCTAACGAAGATAGCCCATATTGAGCTTTAATTTGTAGCTTTAATAGGCTAAAGAATTTGCGCATCAATATCACTTCCTTCTGTTAAGCTTAAAAATATGTTTTCAAGAGAGGAATCCTGCGATTTTCTCAGCTCATCCATTGTACCTACTGCCACAATTTTTCCTTTATTAATGATGCCAATTCTATGGCAAAGCTTTTCTGCTACCTCTAAAACATGAGTGGAGAAAAATACAGTATTTCCTTTTGAACAGTGTTGATGCATCTCCTCTTTGAGAAGATGTGATGATCTAGGATCAAGGCCCGTTAATGGCTCATCCATTATCCATAATGGAGGTTGATGTAAAAGAACACCTATTACAATGATTTTTTGCTTCATACCATGCGAATAGCTTTTGATAGGCTGACCTGCAACATCTTTCATTTCGAACATATTAAGGTACTTATCAATACGCTCTTTTCGAACGTCAGATGGAACATCATAAACATCAGCCATAAAGTTTAGGTATTCAATTCCCTTTAGTCTTTCATAAACATCATGAGAATCAGGAACAAACCCCATATTCATCTTAGCGTTAATTGCTTCGTTTTCAATGTTGAGACCATTAATCGTTATTTTGCCCTCATCTATAGGAAGAACACCCGTGATCATCTTAATGGTTGTTGTTTTACCTGCGCCATTTGGCCCTAAAAATCCGAAAATTTCTCCCCGCTTTACTTGCAATGAGATATTATCAACAGCCTTAACTTTACCTTTTGAATATGTTTTAGAAACATTTTGTATAGAAAGCACGCAATCAACCCTCTCATAAAATAATTTATATATTTTATTATAGTATATATAAGAATCATTATACAATAAAAGCAAGCATATGAATAATCAAATAGAGCCTGTATATCTACCTTTACATAAGCATTTTCATATAATATAATGTGAATGAAATTACATTTATTACTATCATCTCAAATTTTTTAAGGGGGATTTTTGTTTATGAAAAAATTCAAACGACTCGCCTGCATTTTAGCGTTCATTTTGGTAATCTTTACACTCACAGGTTGCCTTTCGATCGAAATGAATGTCAAAAAAAATGGTGGGTTAGATCTCGTCTATATTATCGACACATCAAAAACAGAAGGACTAATTTCAGCCGATGACATAAAATCAACAATTGAAGAAACAGTTAATGCAATGAATAGCGGCTCTGACAAAAAAGTTGCCGTACTAAAAGGTGTAAAAGAAAATAAGAACAAGAAAAACATAACTGCTACAATTAATGTAAAAGATATTAATGAGATGGGTGACGGAAACTTCTTTGGCACAGTAAAGGAGTACCGTAAAGATTACGGTGAAGGCCTTGATAATCTTTATAATAAGAAGAATGAAAAAGTAGAGGAAAAAAAGATACCTAATAACAGGCAAATGGTATACTTCCCAATGGCTGGTACAGAACAATACGGTTTAGTAACTGTTACCGTTAATGTTCCTGGTTCTATAGAATACATAGCCTCTGGTGGAGAAATAACAGGCAAGAGTACTGCAACTTTTGACGGTCAAAACCTTCTTGTCGTTTATAAAAAGGGTGGAGGTTCTCCTCTTTTATTTCTGATAATTGTCGTTGCAGTGGTTGCATTCTTACTTTTGAAAAAGAAGAAGCCTACCTCTACACCTGAAAATTATGTGCCCTCTGCTGTGACCGAAGCTCCTGTTCAGGATACTACTGCAAATATCAAGCCTCAGGACACTGTTGTTACTACTCAGCCAGAGCCACAGGCTTCACCTGTTGTCGGAGAGGCATCTGATCCAGAACCGCAGGCTTCACCTGTTGTTGAAGAGGCATCTGATTCAGAACCGCAGGCTTCACCTGTTGTTGAAGAGGCATCTGAGCCAGAGCCACAGGTTTCACCTGTTGTTGAAGAGGCATCTCAGCCAGAACCGCAAGCTTCACCTGTTGTTGAAGAGGCATCTCAGCCAGAGCTTGA
>CAYMAE010000013.1:0-32335 GCA_964388375.1 uncultured Ruminiclostridium sp. | reverse complement strand
AGCCAGAACCGCAAGCTTCACCTGTTGTTGAAGAGGCATCTCAGCCAGAGCTTGACCCTGAAAAGACTACAGAAGAATAATATCTGAAATTTCAAACAGACATTCCCCTTATAAGGAATGTCTGTTTTTTAATTAAAAGTCTTTGTGTTTTTCCTTTGGCTCATCATCGTTATATTTAGGCTTATAGTATCATCCTATAAATTTTTGATTTAAATGTCATACTGCCATCACCCTTGGTTAATTCACTGTCACGATATACCTTAAATCCGTTTTTCTCTAATATCTTTATGGATTGAGCATTGTCTACTGCCACTTCTGCAAAGAGTGCAGTAACACCTTTTTCTATAGCTAATCTCATAAAAGCATTAATCACTTCTGTAGCATATCCGTATCCCCAGTATTCAGGCTTTAGACAATATCCTAATTCCCACTCATTTTCTAAATCATCTGGTACAATACCACATGCTCCAATAATCTTACCTAAATCCTTTTGAATTATTACTAATGCATGATTAGGTCCATTGTAATTATCTGGAATAATATTTCTTACTTCATCAGCGCTACTATATAAAGGTTCCCACAAATATTTATTTACTTTTGGATTTCCCCAGATTTCAAAAATAGCCTCTGCATCATCTTTATTCATATTTCTTAAATATAATCTCTCGGTTTCTATCATACTTATGACCCCTCATTATTCATGGTGGCATCCTTATAGCTCGAGCAATACTATAATACGTATATATCTAAATTCTATTTTACAATGATAGCGCCTGAAAACAAATCAATATTAATTCACTATAAGCAAAGCCCCACTCAGCCTACCTTAAGTAAAATGAGTGGGGACAATTGGATAAAATATCATTTCTTTATGCATCCCTTACTTGAGATTTTAGAACTTCATATCCTAGTGTAGTAATTGCATTTTCGACGTTTTCTATTGATGTTTTTCCCTCATCGAATACAAATTTAGCCTTACTTGAGTTAAACATCACATTTACACTTTCCTTATCAACACCATCTACTGATTTTACTGCATTATCAATTTTCTGTAGACAAGACGGACAGGTTAATGTTCCTAATTGAATCGTTGCTTTTTTCATTTTTCATCTCTCCTTACTTTATTATAATAAAGTTTATGTCCCATTTTGATAGTCCCCTGTAACCCCCCCTAGTAACTCTATACTTATATTCTACACTAATACACTAAAATTTATATTGATTTACATCACAATTTCTGGTTTCTATTTAATATTTAAGGTCAAGCCTCTTATCAAGGTTCTTACCATGGGAGACTATCCTTGTTACACATAATTATCTCAACTTGTAGCGAAGGAGCCTCATCCCGTTTAAGATTACTACTAAAATACTTGCTTCGTGTACTAGCATGCCAATGGACATATTCATCCATTCGCTGAAAAACACACTTGCTAGTAAAACTAATACCACTCCCACTGCAATTAGAATATTTTGTCTCATATTATTTGCTGTTGCCTTTGTTAAGCCTAATGCATGCGGTAATCGACTGAAGTCTGAATTCATTAGTACTACATCCGAGGTTTCAATGGCTACATCTGTACCATTTCCCATGGCTATACCAATATTAGCAATGGCTAGTGAAGGGCTATCATTTACTCCATCACCAACAAATGCAACAATCTGGCCTTTAGCCTGTAGCTCTTCAATATAGGATGATTTATCCTCTGGCAACATATGCCCGTGTGCTTCGGTAAGTCCAAGTTCCTTTGCTACTAAATCAACGGTTCCTTGGTTATCTCCTGAAAGAACTATTAGCTTTTTAACACCTAATTTTTTAAGCTTTTGAAGATCTTCCTTTACGCCTGGGCGTATCTTATCACGTATGCCCATTAGTACCTTTAATTCACCATCAACTGATGCTAGAACTAGCGAGTTTCCATTTTGTTCAAATTGAGCTATATCGGCACGAGCTTTTTCATTTAACGAAACGTTTTCCTGCTCCATAAGTTTAACATTTCCGACTGCAACTCTATGACCATCAACTAAAGCTACAATTCCGCCACCCTTTACAACATCTGTGTTTTCAACCGTATATAAATTCGTCTGTCCAATATGATCTACGACTGCTTTAGCTAATGGATGATTCGATTCATTTTCTACACTTGCCAAGTAGCTTAATAACTGGTCAGTATCGTCAACATAAAATTTAGTCTCTGCAACTTGAGGATTTCCGATAGTTAATGTCCCTGTTTTGTCAAACACTAAAGCATCTACCTTGCTAAAATACTGTATGACTTCACTACCCTTTAGAAGCACACCATTACGCGCTCCATTACCAATACCTGCAACATTTGAAACAGGTACACCTATAACCAAGGCTCCTGGGCATCCAAGAACTAGGATTATAATAGCAAGCTCAATATCTTTTGATACTATCCACACAATCATTGCAAGAAGTAGCACAGCAGGTGTGTAATATTTTGAGAACCTATCAATAAACCGTTCTGCTTCTGATTTTGAATCTTGAGCCTCTTCAACTAATTCTATAATTCGTCCGAATGTAGTATCCTCGCCCACACGGTCAGCGGCAATTTGGATTGTTCCATTTTCTAAAATGGTTCCTGCGAAAACCCCAGAATCCTTCTTTTTGCTTACCGGAACAGCTTCTCCAGTAATACTTGCCTCATTAATATGGCCTTCTCCAGTAAGAACAGTGCCATCAACGGGAACCTTTGCACCTGTTTTAACAAGAAGAATATCACCAACATCCACCTCGTCCACATCTACTTCCTCAAATACTCCATTGTCCATTTGCTTAAGTGCGCTTTCTGGAGCCATTTCAGTTAGTTCTTTAATAGCTGAACGAGTTTTATTTAATGTACGTTGTTCTAGATAAGCACCAAATAAGAATAAGAATGTGACAATGGCAGATTCCTCAAAGTTTTTAAGGAAAAACGCTCCGGTCACTGCTATGGTGACTAAAACATCAATACTGACTACTTTTACTTTTAATGCTTGATACGCTTGGATTGCAATTGGCACTACACCTAAAACGGAAGCAATGATCAAAGCCACATTAAATATTAATTCATTATGAAAGCCTAATTCACTAATAAACGCAATTGCAATTAAAACTGCACTAATCAGCGTTATTTGATTTTTCTTCCCTAAAATATATCTCTGCATGACTCCACCTTCTTTCTAGTTATGGGCACGATTCTGTCGATCAGTTAGCTAGTATCCATTATTCGATGACATGCGCCCGCAATCCTGTTACCCTTCACACATGACATCGAAAGCTGTTTTAGCCAAGACATGTTTAATCACATTACTTGCCAACCTATCCCTGATATGCCTTATCTACTTCAGACAGCATATTGTAAACTGCTTCATAGCTTTCACATACATCTGACGGGACTTTGTAGCTATCTGTGATCTCACGAAGCTTTTTAAACTCTTCGTTCAGTTCAGGTTTTGTAGCCCCGGCTGCTTTAGTTTTCTCATTTATAACATCAAATACTTTACGAACCTCGTGGAACTCAGGGTGATTGCCTCCGTGTACCCTATCTACTATGGGAACATATTGCTCCAATGTTTTAAAATGACCTGCTTTTATTTCATTAAATGTTAAGTTGTTTGACATAATGTTTACCCCCTTCAATTTTTTTATTGCCTTAGTCGTCTTGATCCTATTGTAACAAGGATACTAAGAAATTAATTTGATTCAAATCAAAATTAAAAAATTTGTAATCAAACTAATTCTGTGTTATTTAAATTTGTTATAACAACAGATATCTAAATCATATTATTAATATACGGGGTGGATTTTATTATAGCTAATTATCAGGGAGAAATATAACAACATTCACCAAATAGCTCTAAAAAAAGAATGGCTCATTATGCAATAGATAATGGTGTAGACCTTGTTATTAGACATCGCCCACACGCTCTTCAGTGTGTATGGAATTCCATAAGATAAAATACTAAAAAATAAATGATTAAAAAAGCTAAGATTAGTCGTATATTGTCGAGACGAAGCCCATTAGTTGTGATAATATATCATTAGTACTTTTAGCCTATATTTAGTTTTCCTAAAGTATACATAAAGTTTTGCAATAAATATTTATGCTATGTCTTTCTTAGCATAGCTTAGTTTTTCTTAGCTAACTAAAATTTGACTAAACAGCAGGGGGACAAAATGGCCGGAGAAAAAATACTTGTCGTGGATGATGAAACTGAGATAAGCGAGCTTATATCACTTTATCTAACGAAAAACGGATATAGTGTCATCACTGCCAATACCGGAAATACAGCCTTAGAATTTGTGGTGGCTCATGATCCCGATTTAATTATTCTTGATATATTCCTGCCTGATATTGATGGTCTAGAATTATGCCAGGAGATCCGCAAGAAAAGCGATACTCCTATTATTTTCTTAAGTTGTAAAAGTGAAGAGACTGATAAAATATTAGGTCTTACTGTAGGCGGTGACGACTATATTACTAAACCTTTCAGTCCCGCAGAATTAGTTGCGAGAGTAAAAGCACATTTACGCCGCAATCGAATATTAAATATAAAAAACGACAATAAATGTGAAGTGCTAGAATACCCAGGCCTTATTATTGATTTTTCCTCTCACAATGTAATTGTTAATGGTAAAACATTGGCCCTCTCATCCAAGGAATTTGATTTATTAGCATTACTTGCCCAGAATCCAAATGTAGTATTCAGTCTTGGGCAGCTTTACGACTCTATTTGGGGAACTGATAACATCGGTGATACCAGAACAGTCATGGTTCACATTAGTAACCTTAGAAAAAAAATTGATGATGATCCTGCCCATCCTAAGTTCATTATTACAATAAATCGAGTAGGGTATAAATTTAATCCTACCTGTACTGATTAAATATTATACAAACAGAATCACCTCAAGCAAAAAAACTAAGATTATTTTCATAACATGAAAGGCTTAATATGAAAAAACGAATCTTCATGGGATATATTTTAGCTTTGGCAAGTGTTCTATTATTTCTAAATGGCTGTTCTGCCAATACTACCGAAAAAAAGATTGCTCCTAAAGCGATTAATGGAATCATGGATTTATCAAGCTGGGATTTAAATAATGAAAGCATTGTAAATTTAGACGGTGAGTGGGAGTTTTACTACAGCCAACTTTTAAATAGCGAGGATTTTCAAGATAACACTTTAATAGATAAAGGCAGTTATATTAATGTCCCCAGCTCTTGGAACAAACATGAGATTGATGGTGAAAAGCTTTCCGGTATCGGGTATGCGACCTATCGGCTTATTATAAAAATTAGTGATGATACTCCATCTATACTTGGCCTTAAAATCCCACGTATGTTTACTAATTATAAAATCTGGTCCGAAGGTGAGCTCATTGCTTTTAACGGACAAGAAGCCACTAATAAAGCAGACGCCATTCCCCAGTATAAACCACAGGTTGTAATGCTTAAGCCTCATGGTAATACAATACAATTAATTGTTCAAATCTCAAATTTTTCACATAGAAGCGGTGGAATGCTAGAGAAAATAAAGCTGGGGAATCCTGAAAGCATCATTAATGCCAGAGAAAACCGATTGGCCTTGGAGCTATTTCTTTTTGGTTGTCTTTTTATAATTGGTATTTATCATATTGTTCTTTTTTTGTTCAGAAAGAAGGACGCGGCTCCTTTATTTTTTGGATTATATTGTCTTTTGATTGCAATTCGTACCCTATTTGTAGGTGAAATATTCATAACTCAGCTTTTCCCCAATTTTAACTGGGAGATACAACATAAAATTCAAACGCTAACCTTTTATATAGGTGTACCTACATTTGTAATGTTCATTTACTCTTTATTCCCTTCAAAATTTTTAAAGAAAGTTTATACTGCTTCACAAGTTACTGGAGTTATATTTAGTCTTCTGGTACTATTTACTCCTGCAAAGATATTTAACCAGATTAATCCAGTCTATCAGCTCATTACTGCGACAGCAGCTATTTGTGTAATCTATTCTCTTGTCAGTGCGTGGAGAAGAAAACAAAAAGGCGCATTTGTAGTAACTCTTAGCGTATTCATTTTTATTCTTACGATAATCAATGATATGCTATTCTTAAGCGTTCCTTTTAACGATTATAATATACCCTTATTAAGATCCATAATAGTTACGGGTAATCTCTCTTCATTTGGGCTAATAATCCTTGTTTTATCGCAATCACTGGTACTCGCTATGAACTCATCAAAAGCGTTTTCACAAGTTGAGGAGATGACTGAAAAGCTTATAATAGCTGACGAACAAAAGGACAATCTAGTTGCTACCTTAGAATCTAAAGTTAAAGAACGTACTCAAGAATTGGAGTATTCAAACAACGAATTAGAGAAAGCCTTCCACGGCCTTTCAAGAATGGAACATTCTCGCAGACGTTTGCTTTCTAATATCTCCCATGATATTAGAACACCTTTAACCCTTATTCAAGGTTATTCAGAAGCAATTCTGGATGATGTGGTTACTAGTGAGGAAGATAAACTGAAATATTTACATCTCATACAAAATAAGATAATTAGTATTACACATTTGACAGATGGATTATTTGAGCTCTCCCAGCTAGAATCTCGTCATAAAAAATTTGAGTTTGAGCCAATTAATCTATCATCTTTTATTTCAAAACTAGAAAGCAAATATAGATATGATGTTGAAAATGCAGGACTTTCATTTAAACTAAATGCTCCTGAAAAATCAGATATGCTCATTAATATAGACATCAACCAATTTGATCGAATCTTTTCTAATCTTATTTATAACTCCCATGATATTAAAACTCCCCTTACCTCTATTATCAATTATGTTGACCTAATAAAAAAAGAAGATACTGAAAATGAAACTGTACAAGAATATATCAATGTTCTGGATCGACAATCGGCAAGGCTTAAAAAACTAATTGAAGATTTGGTTGAAGCATCAAAGGCTTCGACAGGCAATATTGAAGTTAATATGGCTCATGCCGAGGTTGGTGTGTTGCTTACCCAAACAGTAGGTGAATATGAAGAAAAAATTAAAAACAATGGCTTAGAGCTTATCTTAAAAAAGCCTGAGAGTGAAGTTTTCGTTATGGCTGACGGAAAGCTTTTATGGAGAGTATTTGATAACTTAATGAACAATATCTGCAAATATTCGCAGCCCTCGACCCGGGCATATTTGAATTTGGAAACGGAAGATAACCAGGCTATTATAACCTTTAGAAACATATCAAATTTTCCTCTTAATCTAAACAGCGATGAGCTCCTTGATAGGTTTATCCGTGGCGACAGCTCAAGGAGCACTGAAGGCA
This sequence comes from uncultured Ruminiclostridium sp., assembly GCA_964388375.1. Taxonomy (GTDB): domain Bacteria; phylum Bacillota; class Clostridia; order DSM-8532; family DSM-8532; genus DTU059. Next base: position 25,023 of record CAYMAE010000013.1, on the reverse strand, counting down.
GTGGCCTTGGACTTTCAATTGCGAAAAGCCTGACAGACTTACAAAATGGTACGTTCGATTTGTTGGTAGATGGGGATCTATTTAAGGTTGTAATAAAATTTAATATTGTGAGCAATCTATTTGTTGAATCCTCTCCCTCTATTAACGAGGCGGCTGATTCAAACTAGCTAAACATGTAAATCCAAATAAAAAAAGTACTTGCACAATTTTTATAGCAAGTACTTTTTTTATAATATTTATTTATAGTTGTTTTTATCCCATCTGTTCTAATATTTTCGCAGTCGTGTCTAACCAGGTTCCTTCAAAAAGTTCTATCATTCCTTTATCACACGCAGCAGAAATTTTCGGGTCAATAGGTAGTTTAGCCAGAACCTTCAATTTATGCTTCTCAGCAATTTCTTCAATATGGCTCTCGCCAAAGATTTTATAGTCCTTGCCATTATCAGGGCATGTAAAATACGACATGTTTTCCACCAAGCCAATGATTGGGATATTCATCATCTCAGCCATCTTAACAGCTTTAGAAACAATCATCGATACCAGCTCCTGCGGCGAGGTCACCACAACAATTCCATCTATTTTAATGGATTGAAAGACTGTAAGAGGGACATCTCCCGTTCCTGGAGGCATATCAATAAACATATAGTCAACATCACTCCAAATGACATCTGTCCAAAATTGTTTTACTGTGCCGGCGATTATTGGGCCCCTCCACACAACAGGGTCGGTGTCATCTTCCAAAAGGAGATTAACGGACATTATATCAATGCCAGTTTTTGTTTTCACAGGAAATAAGCCCAACTCATTACCTGTTGCTTTTTCTTTTATACCAAATGTTTTAGGAATTGAAGGCCCGGTGATATCGGCATCAAGAATAGCAGTATGGTAATTTAGTCTGTTCATAGTAACTGCAAGCATAGAGGTTACAAGAGACTTTCCGACCCCTCCTTTTCCACTTACAATACCTATGACCTTTTTAATACTACTCATTTCATGAGGCTTTTCAGAAAAATCGGTTTTCTGTTCCTTTCTATCTGTACAGTTTTCCTGACAGCTTCCACAGTTTTGATTGCAACTTTCGCTCATATAGTAATTCTCCTTTGCAAATAAAATCTTACTTAACCATCATCAGTTTTTTCTAAATAGATGCCTTATGGTAGGTTTTCTTTCCCTTACGGATTTTCACGCCTTCTTTTAATTGATCTGCTGTAACAGAATAATCAAAAGACTCAACCTTAGCATCACCGATAAAGAGTCCTCCCTGTTTAATCAGGCGCCTAGCCTCACTCTTTGATGGGACAATAGCACATTCAACGATTAAATCCATGATACCAATTGCATCATCTGATAATAACCCAGGATCAATATGGGTACAGGGCATGTTTGAATCATTGCTTCCGCCTTCGAAAAGAGCATGAGCCGCTTCCTTAGCCTTTTGAGCTTCCTCTTTTCCATGAATTAGTTTAGTTAGTTCAACAGCTAAAATCTCCTTGGCTTCATTAAGCTGGCTTCCTTCCCACTTATCCATTTCATTAATCTGCTCAAGTGGTAAGAAAGTAAGCATACGCAAACAATTTAGAACATCAGCATCGTCAACATTTCTCCAGTACTGGTAGAACTCAAATGGGGAGGTCTTGTTAGGGTCAAGCCAAACTGCACCATTTGCGGTTTTGCCCATCTTTTTACCTTCGAAATTCATAAGTAATGTGATTGTCATCGCATATGAATTCTTGCCTAGTTTACGACGAATTAGCTCACGGCCTGCTAACATGTTAGACCATTGGTCATCTCCGCCAAACTGCATATTACAGCCATGATTCTTAAATAGAAAATAGAAATCAAAGGCCTGCATTATCATATAATTCAATTCCAAAAACGAAAGGCCTTTCTCCATTCTCTGTTTATAGCATTCTGCACGTAGCATATTATTAACAGAGAAGTGAGCTCCTACCTCGCGCAATACCTCAACATAATTTAAACCCAGGAGCCAATCTGCATTATTAACCATAAGTGCCTTATCATCACCAAACTCGATGAATTTTTCCATCTGTTTTTTAAAGCAATCACTGTTGTGTTGGATTATTTCAGGTGTCATCATAGAACGAAGGTCAGTTCTACCTGAGGGGTCACCTATGTACCCTGTCCCACCACCGATTAGAACAACAGGCTTATTTCCTGCCATCTGTAAACGCTTCATAAGACATAGCGCCATGAAATGTCCCACATGCAAGGAATCAGCTGTTGGATCGAATCCAATATAGAATGTGGCCTTACCGTTATTTACAAGCTCTTTAATTTCTTCTTCATCTGTAACCTGGGCAATCAAACCACGGGCAACCAGCTCATCATAAATTTTCATTTTATCACTTCTCCTAAAACTTTATATTAACCTAAATACAATCATTGCTATCTATTCAAAAAGCCCCCTGCTCCAATAGGAACAGAGGGCAATAAATTGCGGTACCACCTCTAGTTTAGAAATCCTTCACAGAATTCCCCTTATCAAGTGCAAAACACACTCATTCGCTATATTGGGCGAACCCATCACACCCTACTATTATTTCAGGCTACAGCTCAAGGATGTATTCGAATCAGAATGTTAGTAGCCTTACACCAACCGGATACTCTCTTAATAACACATTCTAATCTACTTCTTCCCGTCATTGCTTTAGAATTATTCAATTAGTTAAATTTTAATAGAGATTTTGATAAAAGTAAAGGGCCAATATAAAGAAACATCGTAGTTCCTGGAATTCTCCCATATTATTTGTTATTATTAGTATTGTATAGTAATAAAAACCCAGTATTTAAATAATCTATCTCTTTATATTTAGAAGGAGAAGTCTATGCTTAAGGACGGCCTGTATGAGCAGGTAATAAATAATCAGATTGAAGATGAGCTTGCTACAACCAATAAGCTTTCTCAGACCACGCCAATTGATGATGCCGAGGCTTCCAAGATACTTGCAAACTACATCACCGATATAGTTGAAAAAGGCCTTGAATGCATCAGCGAAAATGGTGGAGATATACATAGCCAAATCGATCTTATTAATAAAATTATCAGTATTATAACTTTCGAAAGTAAGGTCACCGAACTTCAACAAATGTCAGTGGCCAGGCGCGCAGAGCAGCTACTTGCACTGCTTGACCCAAAGAATTCTATATTATCTCTCGGTAGAAAAACTCGAATTTTACGGCCAGAAACGTCAATTGCACAAAGCTCACTATTTACAGGAGCAATACATGAGCCACAGATGTATAACGAGCTAAATAAAGAAATAAACTCTTGCAACCGTATTGATATGCTTGTTTCGTTTATTAAATGGAGTGGTTTGAGGCTATTAATCGATGAATTAACCGCATTTACTCAAAAGGGTGGCAACTTACGTATTATAACAACCTCATATATGGGTGCAACAGATGTAAAGGCTATTGAAGAGTTGAGAAAGCTTCCCAACACAAAAATCATGGTTAGCTATGATACTAAAAGAACACGTCTGCATGCCAAAACCTATGTGTTTTATAGAGATACAGGCTTTACCACTGCATATGTGGGATCATCCAATCTGTCTAACGCTGCTCTTTCAAGTGGCCTAGAATGGAATGTTAAGGTGACAAAAAAGGATTTGCCCCAGACTATTGATAAAATAACGGCTACCTTTGAAAGCTATTGGAATTCCAATGAATTCGAGTACTATTCAGAGGACCAGAAACAGCGCCTTACCCAGGCATTAATGGCAGAGAAATACTTCGGCAGCAATAACAATGTCCCCTATACTTTGGATATAAGGCCTTATTCCTATCAGCAGGAAATCCTGGACAAGCTTGAGGCTGAGAGAACCGTTCGAGGATATATGCGAAATCTTGTTGTTGCCGCAACCGGCACTGGAAAAACTGTAATTTCTGCACTAGATTATAGGCACTTTAAGATCCAAAACCATGGTAAACCATGCCGACTAATGTTTGTCGCCCATAGAAAGGAAATCCTTGAACAAAGCCTTTATACCTTTCAGGCTGTCCTTAAGGATGCAAACTTTGGGGAAATGTTTACTGGCAACTATCGTCCTGATAGTCTTGACCATTTATTTATATCTATACAAACTTTTAACTCACAGGATTTCACAGAAAAAACAACAGCCGATTTTTACGATTATATTGTAGTGGATGAGTTTCACCATGCTGCAGCTAATTCCTATCAAAAGCTGTTGGAATATTATAATCCAAAGATTTTACTTGGTCTTACTGCAACACCTGAACGTATGGATGGGAAGGATATTCTACCTTATTTCAATAATAGAATTGCCGCCGAAATTCGCCTACCTGAAGCAATTAACAGAAAGCTTCTTTCCCCATTTCAATACTTTGGCGTAACCGATACGACGAATTTAACTGAACTTCGCTGGTCCCGCGGTGGATATGACAAAAATGAATTATCACGACTTTACACTCTTTCAGGGCATGCAGCTAAACGCCGTGCAAATATGGTTATCTCCTCAATTTATAAATATGTTACCGATATTGAGGATGTTAAGGGACTAGGGTTCTGCGTTTCAATTGAGCACGCTAAATTTATGTCTAATCATTTCAATACCTTAGGCATCCCTTCCATGTACCTTATGGGTCAATCTTCTGACGATGATAGAAATAATGCGAAAAAGAGGCTTATTGAAGGTGAAGTGCGTTTTATTTTTGTTGTAGACATCTATAACGAAGGCGTAGACATTCCGGAGGTTAATACTGTTCTTTTTTTACGACCTACTGAATCACTAACAATATTTTTGCAGCAGCTTGGCCGTGGTCTTCGTCTCTGTGAGGGCAAGGAATGCCTAACAGTACTAGACTTTATCGGGCAGGCAAACAAAAAGTATAACTTTGAAGATAAATTTGCAGCACTTTTATCTAACACAACACGCAGCGTACAACGCGAAATAAAAGACGGTTTTGTTTCTGTGCCAAAGGGATGTTATATTAAACTGGAGAAAAAAGCTGCACAATATGTCCTAGATAACATTCGTTCGTCATATGGCAATAGTGCAGGACTCGTTTCACGAATTGAAAGCTTTTCGGAGGATAGCAATCTACCTTTAAATCTTGTAAATTTCCTTGAGTATTATCATTTGAATCCTCAAATGATTTACAAATACTCGTCATTTTCCCGGCTATGTGCACGGGCAAACCAGCGTGATGATTTTGACGAACCTTTAGAGCTGCTTGTGTCTAAAGCACTTACACGATTCGCAGCAGTTGATTCTAGGCGTTGGATATCATTTTTATTAAATATTCTGACAACCGGTTATGAGCGTGATTTTGGTGAAATGGAGCTGCGCATGCTACAGATGTTCCAATTTACAATATGGCAAAAGCCTTATGATGAGTGTGGTTTTGCAAATTTAAAGGACGGTATTGATGAACTAAAAAGAAACCCAGTCATGTGTGCAGAGCTCATAGAGCTTTTAGAATATAACTATAGTAAAATTGATTTTATCGACCAGCCAGTTGATGTAGGCTTTAACTGTCCGTTGGACTTGCATTGTGCATATACCCGCGATCAAATTCTTGTAGCAATGGATTTCATGAAGCCTTCTACGGTTCGCGAGGGCGTTAAGTGGCTATCCGAAAAGCAACTTGACCTTTTCTTTATTACCCTAAACAAGTCAGATAAGGACTATTCTCCTACTACCATGTATAAGGATTATTCAATTAATGAGACTATGTTCCATTGGCAGAGCCAGAGTACAACAAGTGATCTCTCTCCTACAGGAAACCGCTATATTAATCATAAACAGCTAGGCAGTGAGGTTTTACTTTTTGTTCGGGAATTTAGGACAGATCGCATCAGTGGAAACACAGCACCATACACCTATTTAGGCACAGCAAATTATTTGTGCCATGAAGGCTCAAAGCCGATGAGTATCACCTGGCACTTAGATGAACCTATCCCAGCCAAATTCCTTAAGAAAACAAGCAAGCTAATAGTAGGGTAGTGGAAATGCTTCTTACTTCCCTCTTCGATCTTACTTCTCACTTCTTGCCTGTTGCTTCTTAGCTCTTATATCCTGCCATATACTAAATAGTATAGGAACAAGAAGACTTATTCCTCCTGCAATCAGCCATTCGTGGCTCTTAAGAGGTACGGTTGCAAATACAGGCATCAAGAATGGTACATATATAACCGCGCATAACATAATCACAGAGCTGATTACTGCTAGGAGTAGATATATATTAGAGAAAATATTTATTTCAAAAAGACCCTTGTTCTCGGATTTACATTCAAATACATGAATTAGTTGAGAAAGCACTAATGTTACCAGTGCACAAGTACGGGCTGTTTCAAGGCTATTGCTGTTAGTAAAAGTAATTAAGAAGGTTGCAAGAGTCGAAAGAGCAATCAATATGCCCCTTATCGTGATTACCGAGGAAAGGCCATGCGCAAATATGCTTTCTTTTGGTAATCTAGGGGGCCGATTCATTATATCATCCTCCCCTGGTTCCATACTAAGGGCGATTGCAGGTAAACCATCAGTGGCCAAATTTACTATTAATATTTGTGCTGGTAATAGTGGAATAGGTAAGCCTACTAGCGACGCAAGGAACATGGTCAAAACCTCGCCTACATTACAAGATAGGAGATATCTGATAAATTTACGGATATTAGCGTAGATATTTCTTCCTTCCTCTACTGCCGCAACTATGCTTGAAAAATTATCATCCATGAGTATCATGGAGGCGGCTTCACGGGTTACATCAGTACCTGAATTTCCCATAGCAATCCCAATGTCAGCATCCTTAACGGCGGGTGCGTCATTGACTCCATCTCCCGTCATTGCTACAATATGGCCATTTTTTCTGTGAGCTCTTACTATTCTAAGCTTATGCTTTGGGTAAACACGCGCATAAACAGTGGCTTTAGGACATATTTCCTCAAACTTTCTATCGCTTAACTGGTCCATCTCGGCGCCCGTTAGAACAATATCTCCATCCCGATAAATATCAATGGCCTTCGCAACAGCCTTAGCTGTTTCTTTATGATCACCTGTAATCATAATTGTTTTTATACCAGCACGTCTACAGTTATATACAGCCTCCTTTGCTTCTTTTCGTGGAGGGTCAGTCATGCCTGAAAGCCCTACAAAAACAAAGTCCCCCTCAAGGTTATCTTTCCATAATGCATTTTTTTCAATCTTTTTATATGCGAAACCCATCACCCTTAATGCTAGGGAGCTCATCTTCCGAATTTCCTTTAACAAGCCTTCTTTATCATCATATGAGATATTTCTTTCTCTATCTTGTATCGATATACGAGTGCTTCTTTCCAAAACAACCTCAGGTGCGCCCTTAGCAAATAGATATAGCTCCCCTGATTTAGTTTTGCAGACAACCGACATGAGCTTTCTTTCTGAATCAAATGGAATCTCTCTAACCCTTTTATAGTAGGAATCAATATAATCCTTATCCAAACCAGAATCGATTGCTGCTCTTGCTAAACCTACCTCTGTTGGGTCACCTTCTATATCCAAGGCGTTATTCTTATTATTAGCATGATTAATTACATGAGTATTTCCGCAGATTAGTCCAATTTTGAGCATCAAACCAAGCCCATAAGCCTTATCTTGGTGGATTTCCTTGCCTTTGATGAATACCGAGAGCTTACCTCCCCTATTCCTTTGTAGAGTGTAACTATTCTTTGATGCATATGCTGAGACAACTGTCATACGATTCTCGGTAAGGGTTCCGGTCTTATCAGAGCAAATAACAGTGGCACAACCAAGAGTCTCGACTGCAGGGAGCCTTCTTATAAGGGCGTTTCTTCGAACCATACGCCTTACACCTATGGCAAGGGCTATTGTAACAACTGCAGGAAGGCCTTCAGGGACTGCTGCAACAGCAAGGCTTATACCTGCTAAGAACATTTGTACGATTGGCTCTCCCCTTATAATGCCTATAAAAGAAACCAGGGCACAGATTACTAGACATAGAATAACGATAACTTCCCCAAGCTTCTCCAAGCGTTTTTGTAAGGGAGTTTCCTCTACTCCTGCAGTTTCTATCATGCCAGCAATTTTTCCCATTTCGCTATCCATCCCAGTGGCCACAACAACAGCCTTTCCGGTACCGTTAGTTATCATGCTGCCCATATATATTAAGTTTTTGCTTGTAATACTATTGATTCTCGCTTTTCTCTCATCTATTTCAGCTTTTGTAGCAGGTAAGGATTCACCTGTTAGCATTGATTCATCACAAAATAGCGAGTTTGCTTCTATAAGCACACTATCAGCAGGAACTCTATCACCGGCTTGGACAACAATTAAATCTCTTGGTACTACCATATCGGCAGGAATATCCTTCATCAACCCATCGCGGATTACTTTAGCATGCGGTGCAGCCATATTCATTAGGGCTTCCATAGCCCTTTCGGTCTTCATTTCTTGAAAGAATCCTAGCAATCCGTTTAGTATTACAATTGTCAGAATTGCAATACCCTCACTGTTTTCGCCTAAGAAAAACGATATGACCGAAGATGCGATAAGAATTATTATCATTAAATCTGTGAATTGTGAGATCAACGATTTTACCCAAGTGCTTTTCTTTTCTTTCTTTAAAGCATTATGACCGTAGATCTCTAGATTTTTTTTTGCATCTGACTCTGTAAGGCCATAGATACTTTCCTTTATGTCATCAAAGACTAAAGTGCGTTTGGCAGCTTCCATCTGTACACTCTCCCCATGAAATAAATAATAGGACAATCTATTTTATTCACAGGAAAGGGGAATTAGTACAAATGTGATTAGTCCACAAAATGATGTGTAATTACGAAGAAGCTGCCCCACATTATTATTACCTATGATTAGACTCAAAAAGGGTTTGCGTCTATCAAAAGCTCTACTGGGCAGTGGTCTGATCCCATTACATCGGAGTGAATAATGGTGTCATGTATCTTCTCCTCTAAGGATTTTGACACACAAAAGTAGTCTATACGCCACCCTGCGTTGTTCTGTCTTGCTTTATACATATAGGACCACCATGTATAGGCAGCCGTTTTGTCTGGGTAAAAATAGCGGAATGAATCAATAAATCCAGCTTCTAATAGTTCTGTAAACTTATTTCGCTCTTCATCAGTAAACCCTGCGTTACGTCTATTAGTCTTAGGATTTTTAAGGTCAATTTCCTTGTGGGCAACATTTAAATCGCCACAAACTATTACAGGCTTGAGTTTATCAAGGGATAAAAGATACTCTCTAAAATCATCTTCCCATTCCATTCTATATGATAATCTTTCTAACCCACGTTTAGAATTCGGAGTATACACATTTACTAAAAAGCATTCACTAAACTCCATTGTAATAACACGTCCTTCATGGTCGTGCTCATCTATTCCAATGCCATATGTAACATTCTTTGGCTTTATTTTTGTAAGGATTGCCGTGCCTGAATACCCTTTTTTTTCGGCATAGTTAAAATATAATTCATATCCATCTAGCTCCAAATCCAATTGTCCTTCCGAGAGCTTAATCTCCTGCAAACATAATATGTCAGGCTTTTTTTCATCAAAAAAATCTAAAAAGCCCTTTCCTATTACGGCTCTTAATCCATTTACGTTCCATGATATAAGTTTTTTCAATTCGATTCTCCTCGCATTGTATAATTTGATTCCTTTAGCCTCTTTTTTTTATCCAAGTACGGACTAATACCCAGCAATATAATCACAAAAGCAATAAAAGCTACTAGAATTAGATAGTCTGGCATACAAACCTCAGAAAAGCATTGCTATATTAAATAATAACCTTATTCTTCTCATTGTACAACATGTTGAAATATGCTGAAACTAGAGTTTTGTATTGCATTACTAAAACCTGAGTGCTACAATTTGTAATAACAAAAGATTGTAACATAAATGTTGGCAAGATGAAAAATACTACTCAGTTTTTCTCAAAAAAGTACTCAATAATATTTAATTATATCAAGGGGGATTTTTATCATGGCAAAAAACCATCACGAAATCGGGTATCTTCCCGATGAGAAACCACCAATATGGAAGTTGATTCTCTACGCAATACAGCAGGTTATAGTAATGTTCCCTGCAACGGTTGCAGTAGCACTCATCACCGGCTTTCAGGTTTCAACAACTATCTTTGCAAGTGGACTTGCAACAATCTGTTTTATCCTTGTAACTGGCAGGAAGATTCCACTTTACTACGGCTCAAGCTTTTCATATCTATCCGCAGTTGCCGGTCTTGTATCAGGTGAAGCAATCCAGTCGCTAGTAAGTGCCGATACCCTTGTTAAAATAAACGATTGGAAGAACGGTGTAACCAGTGTATTGCCGGGCGAAGCAATTGCTTATGCTCAATTTGGTATTATAATGTCGGGCTTTATATCTATATTTGCTGGTTTATTAATTAAGGCATTAGGTAATAAGGCAGTAGAAAAAATATTACCTGCAACAATTACTGGTCCAATTGCCATGGTTATTGGTTTGACCCTCGCTGGAAATGCACTTAGTGATGCTGCCCCTAAAGCTGTTGTTGAAGGCATGGCTGCATCCATTACTAACAGTAACTGGGTATGGGTTGTATCATTAGCTACACTCTTATCAACGGTTATTTTCGCCAGATATCTTAAGGGCTTTCTCAGCCAATTACCTCTATTAATGGGTGCAGCTGTCGGATGTGTAATTGCCGCCTTGCTTTATGCCTTTGGCGGTTCTGACATGAGTCTTTTTAGAGCTATTCCAAAAGAGGCTCTGGATGCATCTTTATGGTCAGCAGGCCCTATTGCAGTTCCCGCTTTTACTTTGCCGAAATTTTCCTGGGCATCAATTTTTGCAATCATGCCAATAGCAATTGCCACAATCCCCGAATCAACTGCCCATATGTATCAGCTTGACATCTACGTTAACGATCTGGCTAAGAAAAAGGGAGTAAACAAAAAGTATAACCTGATAGAAAAGCTGGATAAAAACTTAATTGGTGATGGTATCGGAGATATGATTTCAGGTTTGGTAGGTGGTCCTGCCGGAACTAACTACGGTGAGAACATTAGCACAATGGCTATTACTAAAGTATTCTCGATATCGGTATTGGTTGTTGCCGCGATTATTGCCATGGTTATATCCTTTTTCACTCCCCTGGTTCAAGGTATCTATGCTATTCCACTAGCTGTTATTGGTGGACTTGAAATATACTTGTTTGGTGCAATCGCCGCACAGGGCATTGCAATCATGATTGAGAAAAAGGTTGATCTGTTCAGCTCAAAGAATATTGCTGTTATAGCTATTATAATGATTATAGGACTTGGCGGGCAATACGCCTTCGGCGGTAATATTCCGTTCTTCGGAATGCAGATTCCCTGCGTAGCTGGAGCTGCGATATTCGGAATCCTACTAAACCTATTACTTAGCATCGGTGAGAAGAAAAAGGTTGAAGAAGCCGGCCCTAAGCTAGGCTAATAGTATATTCACAGGAATTTGATAATGTTATTAAATATACAAAAAGTGGGTTGCTAAAACCCACTTTTTATTATTTTCTTTATTTCTTAATATGAATTCATATTTACCATTAAAAATAATTTTTCGATACTTGCACCTGCATTTCAAGTATCATCATCCACATTTAAAATTGCAAACTGCGATTACTTGACCTTAACATAAATAACATTGATAATAGTTAATGAGTCAATAGCTTTGTTGCCTTGTCTTACTTGTCTCAAATTACAATTAAAAGGATGTATTTATGAGTAAAATACTAGTATTAGCAGAAAAGCCCTCGGTGGCTAGAGATATAGCAAAGGTCTTAAAATGTAATCAGAAAGCAAACGGCTTCATATCGGGGCCAAAACATATAGTTACCTGGGCGTTGGGGCATCTGGTAACACTTGCTCCTCCCGAGGTTTACAACCAAAAATATAAAGCCTGGAATCTAGAGGATCTTCCCATGCTTCCTAATAAGTCGGAGCTTGTGGTTATAAAGCAAACTTCAAAGCAATTTGGCGTGGTCAGAAGCCTACTTAATAGAAATGATATTAGTGAGCTTATTATTGCGACTGACGCTGGAAGAGAAGGCGAACTAGTTGCCCGTTGGATAATCGATAAAGCAGGTTTTAAAAAACCAATACGCCGCTTATGGATATCCTCCCAAACAGATAAGGCAATAAAGGAAGGTTTTCAAAATCTAAAACCCTCAAGAAACTATGATAACCTCTATCGTTCGGCTCAAAGCCGTGCTGAAGCCGATTGGCTTATAGGACTGAATGTAACCCGTGCTCTAACTTGTAAGTATAACGCCCAATTATCTGCTGGGAGGGTACAGACTCCAACACTTGCAATGATTGTTGAGCGCGATAATGAAATTAAGCGATTTGTCCCCAAGGATTACTGGACAATAGGAGCCAATCTAAAAGGCTTTAGTATTCTATGGCAGGATAAAAAATCAGGACAAACTCGTATATTTGATAAATCCAAGGCCGATATTATAGTTTCCAAGGTCTCAGGTAAAACCGGCGTCATTAGTGATGTAACCAAAGAGGCAAAAAGAGAATTACCTCCACTTGCCTATGATTTAACCGAGCTTCAACGTGATGCCAATAAAAAGTATGGCTATTCAGCAAAGAAGACTCTCCAGCTTATGCAGAGTCTATATGAGCATCACAAACTTGTAACCTACCCCAGAACTGATTCTCGCCATTTAACTGATGATATAGTTCCAACCTTACCAGAACGCCTTAAAAGCATAGCTGTTGGCCCATATCAAACCTCAGCAAGAAATATACTGAGAACAAAACCCAATGTTACTAAGCGTTTAATTGATAACAATAAGGTATCTGATCACCATGCTATTATCCCAACTGAGCAATTTGTTGATTTATCAGCTCTTAACAATGATGAGCGCCATATTTATGATTTAATAGTGAAGCGCTTTTTAGCCGTATTGAGCCCCGCATTTGAATATGAGCAGACAACAGTAAAATATGAGCTTGAAGGCCAATTATTCACAGCAAGGGGACGCATAGTTAAATCTTCGGGCTGGAAAAGCATTTATGGTGCTGAATCCGGCACTAACGATGACGATTCAGATTCTGATGAAGCAGATGATTTTGATTCAGGAAGCAGAAATCGTAATCAGGCACTTCCCGATATAAAGAAGGGACAAACAGAGCCTATTAATCAAGTTAGAACAATCAACGGCAAGACCTCCCCTCCTAAGCGCTTTACTGAGGCAACTTTGCTTTCTGCAATGGAACACCCAGGTAAATATATGGATGATAAAGCACTTAAGGTAGTAATAGAAGGTACCAGCGGTCTTGGAACCCCAGCGACCAGAGCAGATATCATAGAAAAACTCTTTGACAGCTTCTATGTCGAAAGACGAGGAAAAGAAATATACCCTACGTCTAAAGGGATACAGTTAATAGACTTGGTCCCAGAGGATTTAAAGTCACCCGAACTGACTGCAAAATGGGAACAGAATCTTCAGCTGATAAGTAAAGGTCAAGCCAAGGCTAATGACTTCGTATCAAAAATGAAAGAGCAGGCAACTAGACTTGTCGGAAATGTTATAGCAAGCAGTCATGTCTACAAGCATGAAAACATGACCCGTGAAAAATGTGAGAACTGTGGAAAATATCTTCTTGAAGTCAAAGGCAAGAAAGGTAAGATGCTAGTTTGCCCTGACCGTGAGTGTGGATATAGGAAGAGCCTGTCATTTATATCGAATGCCAGATGCCCGGAATGCCATAAAAAGATGGAGATTCGAGGCCAAGGAGACGATAAATCCTTCTTCTGCTCATGTGGATACCGTGAAAAGCTCTCAGCCTTTAATAAACGCAAAGGCGAAACGGTAAGCAAAAGGGATGTCCATCAATTCCTAAAAAAGCAAGATGATGACACACCTATAAATTCAGCACTAGCCGATGCATTGGCCAAGCTCAAAAACCAGCAAAAGAAATAGTTCTCAGCTACTGGCCTTAGCGTCTTTAATACGCCTTCTAAATTCGGAGGGGGGTATCCCCTCGAGTTTTTTAAAAACTGTAGATGGATGCCCGGAATTAGAAAAACCGCATCTGCTTGCCGTTTCATCTATTGAAAAGAAATCATTCTCTATTATTTTTTTAGCAGTATCTATCCTTAACTGCATTAAGTATTTATATGGCGTGGTACCAGTCCTACTTTTAAACATTCGTTTAAAGTAGCTGGTACTTAAATATATCTCTTTACAAATATCTTCGATGGTAATATCTCCACAGAAGTTCTCCCGCATAAATTCTATAGCTTTAATTAAGCAGTCGTCATCACTATTCGTCCCAATCCTGTTTCCTAGGGTATCAGGCATACTATCACGAAGCAAAAGAAATACTATTTGTTCTGTTAAATTATTTATCATTATTGAGTATGCATGCCCAAAGCTTAGTAGTTCTAGTTCTAAATTATTTATTGCTCCTATAAGCTGCGTGCTGTACCTGTTTTCTAGTTTAGAAAATATAATATTTTTATTTTCCAATACCCTCTGGGCAATTTGTTCAATATAATTCTTTTTTACGCTGATTAATATATAGTGACTAATTGTATTGGCTTCATCAGATTTTATAAATATTTCAGTTCCTGGTTGAAGAGAAATTAAGCTTCCCTTTCGAAATTTATATTCTTTGCCATCAATTCTTACTTCTGGAGAAATGGATCGAAAAAGAACAAAGTGATAGTCTACCATAATCATCTGTCGTTCAATAAAATATTTAGCAGGTCTAAATATTGCAAGATTATCGGTTATAAAGGTTCTTGTCTGAGCATGGATGTTAGATGGTATTTCATCAATAAATTGACTAAAGCCCAATTCAATTGCCTCCCTTCAAGTACCGGATAGTAGAATCACAAACTGTGCCTATAATGAAAAGGAGAAGACTATTTAGTCCTACTTTTTATCATACCATATATTAATAAACGCTACTATACTGAAAGTGAAGGCTATTAATGGTGATATTCTAGCTAACAAAATACCCCTAAGAAATATATCTCAGGGGTATTGTTTCGTCAGAATTTATTAATAATTAAGTCTATCGTTCCCAATTCCAAAGCTTATTGCCCTGGCATGTATTGGTCAGCTGCTAAATAGGATCTTAATAAGAATGCTATTGCCTCTTGGCGTGAACAATTATTATTAGGGATAAAATTGCCTTTGCCATCGCCGACAGTTATCTTATATTTAGCCATAAATTTAGCAGGTTCTATTGCATAGTTTGCAAAATCTTTTTGATCTAAAAAGTCACCAACTCCTGACACATCAAGAACTAAACCCTCATGGCAAGCTGTAAGTGTACGGGTTATCATTGCCGCCATTTGCTGACGGAGTAAATATGAATTAGGTTCAAATTTTGTGCCATCACCTACACCTGAAGTTATGCCTAGATTAAATGCCTTTAATATTTCGGGATTTTCAGTATCTAAAAAGGTCTTGGTCATATGAGGTTCAGCTTTCTTTCCGGTAACCATCTCATAAAACCGAACTGCTGATTCGGCAAACTCTTCTCTGGTAATTGGTTTTGTCATGTCCGAACCTCTTAGCGTATCGGTTATGATTCCAAGGCCATCAGCCTTATCAAGCTCCTTCTCAGCCCAGGGTGATGCATCGCTATATGCTGGTGCTTTTGTTGATACAACATTGGAATAATTCGAGATAACGGGCTTCCCTCCAGTTTCATCACACACAAATGCTATCCGGAAAGAGTACACATTTTCTTCAATTACAACCTTATCTGCAATATTCTCTTCTACAGGATCAAGGTCATAAGTATTTGTTAATAGTCCGCTATATGCAATGGGTAGGCCATCCCATCCAACACTTTCTGATAGCCATTTTCCATCCCCTATCTTAAAATCAACTATGTGATACACAGGAAGGATCTTGTTTGCATCACTAACAGCTTGGGGTATATCCCAATCAAGTTGAAAATATGGTTTATCATCTTCTTTTTCTATTTTCACCTTTAAATCTTTAGGTGGTTCAAGGCTTGTAATAGATGCCGCATTTGCATTCTTCCCTATTGCTACTACTTCCGAATAAGGGGAATATACAGGCGCGTACTCATCATCATAAGACTCAAAAATATATCTCATCCTAAAATAATAAGTATTCTCCACAAGGTCATAAGTATCAACCGGAGTTTTTTCGGGGAACAGATGCCATATAACAAAAAAGGTTTCCATTGCATTTTCGTCGTCTATCAGATGACTGCCCCAATACCCATAAAATTTACCATGAACATCATCATCAAAGTTTGGATCATTTGATGAAATTGCATTATGCCATTGTCCGTCATTTTCTTTCCAGTCTACCAAATAAGACAAGCTACCTCCATAATCTGTGGAGTCCTCATAAACCTTTAGTATACTTGCTGGATTTGTCCACCTAAGTATTATAATTGACTCCCCATCTTTCCTCAACGAAAGACTCTCAGGGCTTTCTAAAGATGCGGGCGATGCTATTGCTGCCGATGTAGACAAGACGCCTGATAAAACAATGACTAGAGCTAAAAGAAAAGAAATAGTCTTTTTGTTCATTGTTAACCCTCCTAAAAAACGAATTGAGTTTATACTTCTACACATAGCTATATTTTAATTCTAATGTTTTCCTATATATATTTGTTGTTAAAAAGAACCCATTTTTTATAGAATAGTGCCGTTTTCCAAGTAATGCACCAATAAAACCACGGCCATAATTAATAATAAAATTAAACAATCAAGTCTGTTAAGCTGTCAGCTAAAGATGATCTAATATAAATGCTTAAATACTAAGAAGACCGAATACTATTAGTAACGGTCTTCCTTAGTTATTTAAACCATATTATTTGTTTTTAAGATTGAACCATGCATTTATTCCAGGATATTCTGCGATCTCGCCTAACTCTTCTTCAATTCTTAACAACTGGTTGTACTTAGCAACACGGTCTGTTCTTGAAGGAGCACCAGTCTTGATCTGTCCGGAGTTTGTTGCAACTGCTATATCAGCAATTGTTGCATCCTCTGTTTCACCAGAACGGTGGGATGTTACAGCAGTATAACCTGCACGGTTAGCCATTTCAATTGCGTCTAATGTCTCAGTTAGAGTACCTATTTGATTAACTTTAATAAGAATTGAGTTAGCAACTTCTAAATCAATACCCTTTTTAAGGCGCTCTGTATTGGTAACAAATAAATCGTCACCAACTAACTGAATCTTGTCTCCAAGTTTATCAGTAAGAAGTTTCCAAGCGTCCCAATCTTCTTCTGATACGCCATCTTCTACAGAAATAATAGGATACTTTGCGCTCATCTCTTCCCAGAATCCAACCATTTCTTCCTTGGTCATATACTTGTCTAGCTTCCACCAGTAGTATTGGCCTTCCTTGCCATTCTCTTTGGCTTTCTCATACATTTCGGTAGCTGCAGCATCGATAGCAATACGGAATTGTTCGCCGGGCTTAAATCCAGCTTTTTCAATTGCTTCAACAATAACCTTAAGAGCTTCCTCATCAGATTTTAAGTTAGGAGCAAATCCACCCTCGTCGCCTACAGCTGTGGAGTAGCCCTTGCTCTTTAGAACACTTCTAAGATTATGGAATACTTCTGCACACCATTGAAGAGCCTGTTTAAAGGAATCCGCGCCAATTGGCATAACCATGAATTCCTGTATTGTTACTGAATTATCAGCATGTTCTCCGCCATTAATGATATTCATCATAGGAACCGGAAGAACCTTAGCGTTAGTTCCGCCTATATATTGATAAAGAGAAATTCCCAAAGCTTCAGCAGCAGCCTTAGCAACTGCTAAGGAAACACCTAGAATAGCGTTTGCTCCTAGTTTTGCCTTGTTGGGAGTTCCGTCTAATTCAATCATGATTTTGTCGATGAGACCTTGGTCGAATACATTCATTCCGACAACCTCATCTGCTATAATATCATTAACATTGTCAACTGCCTTAGTTACACCTTTGCCAAGATAACGGTTTTTGTCGCCATCTCGCAATTCAACGGCCTCAAAAGCACCGGTTGATGCTCCGGAAGGAACTGATGCGCGGCCAATAAAGCCACCCTCAACGATTACTTCCACTTCTACTGTTGGATTTCCACGGGAATCAAGAATTTCCCTTGCAAATACATCTTCGATTTCTAAATACTGTTTCATATTGTAAACTCCTTTCCATTGTTTGTTAAATTAATAACCACCTTATAGCATACCTTAAGACACCTAGGTTGTAAAGATAACGCTGGCTATTTTTCTGCGGTTTTCTATCAATTCTTATACTTTTCTAATTTCTACTCGGTCCGCATGTTATTTTTAGCACAAAACTGCATCTCTATACCATGTCATGGGTGACAAGATAATATTCGGCTTAAAGAGTCTCATTTTATTACATTTCTTAGTGGTTTATAAATTAAAAACACTAATAAGGAATTTCCTAATGATTTTATAAGGTTGAAAGGAATAATGACGGGAAAAATACTTGCCTTAACAACCTCTAGCGGCTGGCCCCAAAATCTAACTGTAAAGAAAAGATTCGTAGGTATCATAATTGCCGTCATGGCAAGTGAGCCTAAGATTAAAGCAATTACGGCTCCTTTTCGGGTCTTATCATGCTTATAGTAAAGGGATGATACAAAAACTAGGGTTCCTGTTGAAATAACATGCATCACGAAGCCTACCCATCCACTGGATGCACTTAAAGTCAGAGCTTGAATTAAAGCTGCAACTACCGTGATGAGCAAGCCAGCTACAGGACCATATACAAAACCCCCTAGTAAAATGGGAATATCGGCTGGATCATACTCCAACCATGGCGCTGCCGGTATGAATGGAAAACGAACTAAGAAAATCAATACAACAGATAAGGCGGCTAGAATAGCCAAGGTACACATTTTTTTTACCCCACATTTCATTGTAACAACACTCCTTTGATGGTATTACCATCTTAATTATTTTTTCCAATACAATCTGGGGTTAGAGCATTAAAAAAGTTCCCAAAGCAAGCTCAGGGAACTATAGAAGCAATTCTCTATAATCTTCTTCCATCCAGACTCTACTGTCGGCTCCGGGATCGCACCGAATCATGCATAACGCTCGCGGGCTCGTGGCTTGGCCACATTACCGCCGGTAGGGAATCTCACCCTGCCCTGAAGATTGTACTGTATTTAAATATAATTATATTTTATGCTGCTATACTTGTCAATAGCACTTATGATTCTGGGTAATTATGGGGGTTTCTAAGCTTTCTCCGTCAGAAGTCTCCATTTGGACAATTCAATACATCTTTAGTGCGAAGGCCGGACAGCAGCTTGAGCAGTATCCACATAAAACACATTTATCTTTATCAACTACAAGCTCGCCTGTTTCAAGAGATAACGCTCCCTGCTTACAGCGCTCGACGCATGTTCCACATTTTTCACACCAGAAATCGACATGTAGGGCCTTTGTGTTTTCAGGGTGATAATCTTTCACCTTATTACCAGCCTCATCCAGGTTGTTAAAAAGTTCAACATTCATTCTGACTTCTTCAACACTCTGCATTCCCACAGCAATAGAATGTAGGTAAGGTATTGATTTAACATACTCCAGACATTGTCTAAACGAGTGCAGAAGATTACCTCCACCAAAGGGCTTCATTCCATAGATGCCTTTACCCTGAGCATATACATCGTGTATAGCCGCTATCATCTCATCCATGGTGCCGTCGCAAACACCTAGCCCGTTGATATTAGTAATAGGGTGAATAATATCAATTTCTGGGACATTTAAAGCCGCCTTAACAGCAGCTATATGATGAGTAGACAAACCGACAGCCCTTATAATTCCCTGTTGCTTTAGCTCAAGATAATAGTCTAAGGCCTCGCGGTGTCCTCTAATAGTGTGCTCACTTTCTTGCTCATGCATTAAAAAACAGTCTATACTATCTAGCCCTAATTCGGTCAGAGCTCTGTCTACAGTCTTTTTAGCGCCTTCTTTATCATATGCATATGACTTAGAGGAAATAATTGGCTTAACGCCCGAAATGTCCATTGCTCTTTTAATATGTGGATATGTACCGTAAAGATCAGCAGTGTCAATAAAATTGACTCCTAAGCGAAAAGCCTCAGCTATGACTTCGCCGCCTTCTTCAACACTAAGATTCTTTTGAAGGGGCCCTATTACAAGCCCACCAAAACAAAGCCTAGAAACATTTAGACCTGTATTTCCAAGTTCTCTATACTCCATTGTAATTCTCCGAATAATCGCATTAGTCGTCTAGTAAGTAGTGCCTAACAAGCTCTTCGAGGAGTTCATCGCGCTCAATCTTTCTAATCAGACTTCTTGCATTATTATGATTTGTAATGTATGTCGGGTCACCTGACATGATGTATCCAACTATCTGGCTTATAGGATTATAGCCCTTCTCCTGAAGCGCTTTGTATACAGTAAGTAAAATCTCACGGGCATGATTAGATTTATCCTTATTAAAATCAAATTTCATTGTCCCAAAACTCATGTTATACCCGCTTTCTTTCTGACCCAAAATCAGAATGAGATCTATAATAATATTAATACATACAGCTTCGTAAATCAAGCAATAACACTAAATCCAATATTTAACATGTTCCCCTTAAGTATTCACCTTCTATTGATTCAATGTCTGCAGTTACAATTTGACCTATTTTATCTTTGCCAATCCTTACTACAACAGGAATATAATTCGAGGTGAGCCCCTCAATGTCAACACTATTATCCATATCTCTATTATTATCTATTTCTGTATTTTCATTTCCTTTTATATCCATATGTTCATCATCTTTTTCGTCCATATTTCCTGCTCTATTACCCTTCTCAATCTCCTTTTCAAGGAGCACATCCACATTACGACCAATATATTTATTAAACACTTCGCTTCTCATTTGATTTGCAAGTTTAATCATAAGCTTGCTTCGTTTTTCCTTTGTTTTGGATTCTACCTGTTCAGGAAACGTTGCTGCAGGAGTGCCTTTTCGTGGTGAGTATTTAAAAACATGCATCCACAAAAATCCTATTTGCCGGCAAAAATCATAGGACTCCTTGAACTCCTCCTCAGTTTCTCCGGGAAATCCAACCATTACATCTGTGGTAAATGTTACATTAGGTATTTTTTCTTTCATAAGGGTGATTATCTTTTGATAATCATCAGGAGTATATTTACGGTTCATGCGCTTCAGCGTTCTTGCACAACCACTTTGCAAAGAGAGATGAAAATGCGGGCAAAGCTTTGGAAGATTACTAATATCCTCTATTAATTCTGGGGTAAGATACATAGGTTCCAAAGAACCTAAGCGTATTCTTTCAATCCCGTCAATTTTATGAATCTCATGAATAAGCTCTGCTAGCCCTGCTCCTTTCCTCTCGGTGCCATAAGAGGTAAGATGAATTCCTGTAAGCACAACCTCCTTGAACCCGTGAGCAACAAAACTTTTTGCTTCATTAATAACCTCTTTTAATCCCCTACTTCGAATTGGTCCTCTCGCATAGGGTATTATACAATAAGAACAAAACTGATTGCAGCCATCTTGAATCTTTAAAAAGGCGCGAGTATGTCCTTCATAGGTTTCTACAGGTAACTCTTCATACTCCTTTAGAGCCTTTCTCTCCATTACAAAACTTTGATGCTCTTTAATCCCAGCATCTTCCACGAGCTCTACTACTCGATGTTTCATATTATTTCCTATTACCAGGTTAACTCCTTGAATTTTAGCAGCTTCCTCAGGAGATACCTGTGCAAAACAGCCCACTGCTGCAATTATTGCCGTAGGATTCAAAGAATGAGCTTTTCTTAATAATTGGCGTGACTTTTTATCTCCCATGCTAGTAACCGTACAGGTATTTACTACATAAACATCAGCACACTCATTATGATCAACAATTTTATAGCCTGCATTCTTGAAAAGTAATTTCATACCTTCCGTTTCGGCAATATTAACTTTGCAGCCCAATGTA
This sequence comes from uncultured Ruminiclostridium sp., assembly GCA_964388375.1. GTDB lineage: Bacteria > Bacillota > Clostridia > DSM-8532 > DSM-8532 > DTU059. The sequence continues at coordinate 3,064 of CAYMAE010000013.1, read as the reverse complement.
ATAAATGCCGCTCTTTTGCTTTCTCGCATTTGAAGTACTTCCTATTATTTGTTATAATATATTTAGTAAATTTGAGCATATACACAATTGATATATACCGCAAATAATACTATTATAAAACTAATCATTACATAAATACATCATCAAGAGAGGGGAAATATTTTATGCAATCATTTAACATTCTACTAAAATCCATTAATGATGTGAAGGACTTTGTTAACATCGTAAATAAATACGATTTTGATGTAGACCTTACTTCCGGGCGTTATATCGTAGACGCAAAATCTATCATGGGTATTTTTAGCCTTGATCTTTCCAAACCAATTAAAGTAGATGTGCACAGCGATGATGCTGACACTTTCATCAAGGAAATTAAGGGAATTATAATTGAATAACATTCCTTGTATTTTGTTTTTGTTAAACCAAAAGCCCTTGCTGTAAAGCTGGGCTTTTAGTTTTTCAAAGACTAATTATTAGGCACGGTATAGGTTAAGAACATAAACTTATATTTTATTGATTTATTCTTAATGGCGACACCAGTAATGGATGAACGCCTGATTGTTGTCTGCTTAGAGCTACCGACAGGGCCTGCCCCCATACTTGTCTCACTTGTTCTAATAGTACCAAAGTCGGTTATTTTATTTCCGGACATTACATTGTATCTTGAAATACTTTCACTGGCGCCAAAGCTAATACTGCCCAGTAGTTTACCGGCACCCTTTCCTAAAGCTTTCTCCGGAATAAGGTCACCTGGCTTTATATCGACATCTACGCCGGCCGTCGTATAAGCTTCTTTGGAAACTACACCTTTTTCAGTAATGGTTCTGCCGCCTATTGTCCCTTTCAAAATACTTACACTACCGCTTACTTCCAAGGAATAGTCCGTTCCGTCGGTCTGACCATTAGCTGAAATAAGTCCAAATAAGTCAAATTCAAGGCCCAACTCACCAACTGCATTTTTTTCAGGATAGGTAGAAAGCACGCCATCTTCCATTTCTGGATTCAATTCCTCTCCCTTTCGCTGTCTTTCCTCTTCCTTCTCTTCCCTTTCTAATTCATTACCTGCTATTATGCTTTTTATATTGTATAGATTAGTTTCTGCCATCGCTATGTCCCCATGCTGGCCAGAGACAGTGCCAGCACAGCCCATAATCTTGTCTAGTGCATCAGACACATAATAGTTGACATCTACTCTTCGCTGAGCATCAAGTACATTAAAAACGCTTTCATTTGTGACATACTTTAATAGGCCGCCTGATTTAAGCCAATACTCCTCTAGAGTCTGTTTAGTATTAATATAGTAGCTAAAGGCTTTATCCTTCATTTTTTGTACATAATCCAGCTCATTATTAAGAATGTCTTTCTCTTTTTCTACCTCAAGCTCAGCCGCTTTGATTGCTATCCCTTGACCTTCTGCCATCAACTGGTTGGTTATTTGTTCAATCTCACCCATGTTCATCGACTCATAGGCTCTCATAAGATCCTCATTAAGACTTTCTATATGATCTTCATCTACCTTTTGAAGCTCTTGATAATTTTTTATAATATCATCATTAGCTAATTCCATATCGCTTCTCATGGTCTCAAATTCATCTTCTAAATTCAACCTCTCCTTTTCTATCTTATAAAGATAAAAGGAACTCAAAACCTCAAAAGCGTACCTTTGTCTGAGATTTTTTTCAATATGAAAAGCCAAGCCATCACTATCCTGTGTTCGCTGCTCTTCTTCGGCCTCCTCCTCATCGAGGATACTCTTAAAATCTAAATACTCGTCTTCATAGTGTAAATAGGAACTCCAGGTTTTGTCATGTTCTGTATCAAAGTATTCTAGATAATGCCTTAAATCATCGGCTGAGCCTATATTGGGTAGGCTATTGAGCGTCAGCTGGGCTTCGGGAGTATCTACAACTGAAGAAACATCTATTGTATCTACATTTTCCTTTGCAATAATGTATAAATCATTTATAAACTCTTCCTTTAGAGGATACTCATCCACTTTTGGGTCAAGCTGTTCATCGACAGCATCAATAAAGTTTTCAAAATGATAGATTGTCAATTCATTGAAGCAGTGCTTCGCACTTTTCACCATGGTCTCAGATGCTAGAATACTATTACCATTCTTAAGATGGCAGGTAGTTAAAACCTGGTACGCAGCACCAAAATCTGGTGTTGATACAAGAGCCTCATTGGCATATTTTTCTGCTTGTCCAAAATCATCTAATTGAATATACATATTGGCGATATTTGTTAGAATCACAGGGTTTGTCGGTTCATATTCGAGGGCATGTAAAAGCAAATACAGGCCATCCTCTGGGGAAACCTCAGTTAACATGGCCCCATAGTTATTTAATAGTAAGGGATGGGGATATTCTTTGACAACCTTCCCAGCCATAGCAATAATATTATCATTTACTAAACCAAAGAATTGAGCTTTTGCCATGTCATCAGCGAAATCCATCAATAATTCAGCCTTATCTTCATCATTGCTTTCTTTCAGTTCATTTAAAACGGGGATCTTTAATGGTTTTCCTCCCTCTTCAAACTTATCTATAATACTTTTGAGTCGCTTATCTATTTTTCCATCAACCTGGTGAGTACCAGTACTATTAGTATTATTCACGCCTGCACATCCGAGTAAAGAAAAAAGGAGAGAAACTATAAGGCCCAAGCATATAAATTTTCGCATAATATACCTCTTTAAACTATTAATCGTTTATATCTTCTCATTACAATAATAGCATGAATTTTACACTTCCGTTATATAAGTTTTATGACCATACGCTTGAATGAATTTGTCTAAGTATAAATTGCTCTTTTATTCTGCCATCTTGTGCGAACAATACTATCGTAGACATTATTTCTGCAGTTTTGGGTCTCGTCTATAAATGGTAAAAAATAATTTCCCTCAATGACTTTTTTAATAGCCGAGGTCATAGGTCAACCTATTCGATTAATCTTGCGTGAGAATTTGAAAGAATAGCAAAGACCTGTGAACTTTGCAGTCCACAGGCCTTTAAAATGGAGCTGGTGAGGGGAGTCGAACCCCTGACCTATTGATTACGAA
>CAYMAE010000012.1:0-46672 GCA_964388375.1 uncultured Ruminiclostridium sp. | reverse complement strand
AAAAAATAATAATCGAGTTAAGTGACCTCCGACCGTAATGGTTCGGGGGTTTTTTTGTTTGCCATGAAATAATCGTCGTAAATACAGCATTCAGCGTACTATTCTGCCTACAAATATTTACATATAATTGAACCGTGGAGTATAGCGAAAGAGTGTGTTTAAGGATTTTGCACACATTATAAATATTTGAACATACTTAGGAATTTTGTGTATGTGAATTTTACAGAAAGATAGCCAAATTAAGGAGGGAAAATACATGCAAAAAATCAAAGGAGTATTGGCTCTTTTACTTGTGGTAACTTTCATAGTGACATCGTTGCCGCTATCGGCACTGGCTTCAGGTATGGGACCTACAACTGTTGATACACAAGGATATACAGGCTCGAGTTCCGGGCTTCAATACGCCTTATCCTTGGAAATTGAATTAAATGAGGTAGAGCATTCACTGGGGGTAGAAGCAGATGCTTACAGCCTTAACACCGAAGCTTTAGGGGGGATACTGGTAGTCACCCTTTACGAGAATAAAAATGGAATCCCCCAATTGATCGACCTCTTTATTGAAGAGATAACTAGTGGCACCCTTGAAAATACACCCGATAGGCCAGAAGCAACAGGAAAGCTATCATTTACAGATGCAGCTTCGGAAGATTTGATGGTTAGTGCTGTAATCTGCAGTTCCCTTGATGCGTTGATACCCTTATCGGCTGCAGTGAGTTATGATGCAAATGGATTTGATCTCGCTCCGGTCTCAATGAAAACTTTATCTGCGACAGAAGTTACCAAAACCACTGCTGTCCTACATGGACAGGTGATGGTGGAAGAGGAGGTAGCGCTTAATGCCGCTGATTTTGGCTTTGTACTAGGCGATTCACAGCTTGAAGAAGAACTGGCAGCTGACGAAATTAAGCCTGATGGTACATTTACTAAAACTGTAAATAACCTTGAAGAAGGCGAAACATATTATTATTCCGTAATTAGCAGTAAGTACAAGTTTTCATTTGGGGAAATTTTAGAGTTTACTACACTGACCGATATGCCAGCAGTATCAACAGATGAAGCTTTAACGGTTTCTTCAGCAACCCCAGGGTTAACAGGAACAGCAAGATTGTGGGGCCATGTGGAGGACGATAAAGGAAAAGATATCATAGAAAGTGGTTTTTACTATGGGATGACACCGGATGATCTAAGAGATAACGCCAAAAATCAAAACGGTATACATACACCTATTTTTGCCGATATAGGGGTGTACCCAGGGGAGACCAGATACTATAAAGCTTATGCCAAAACATCTGCAGGTACTGGTTATGGAGAAGTTAAAAGCTATACTGCACCGTGTGTGGCACCGATATTTGCTACTGGAAATAGTGCAACCTTCGACCCCGTGACTTGGACGGTTACTTTTACCGGAAAGTTATACAGCGATGGGGGAGATGGGGATTTATCCTTTGGCTTTCGTTACAAGCTAACCACCAGTGATAATTGGGATTATGTTGCGGTAGAAGATAATGATACACATCTGGTATTCTCAACACAAGTACAGGTCGCGAATCAAATACCTCCAGGTATCTATGATGTTGAAGCTTACGCATCAAACTCAGTAGGCACTACCCAATATGACTTCGGAAGGATGCATATACCTGATTTCCCAGAGGTTTTAGCCTCAGCCGACTATACCTTCATAACAGAAAGCTCAGCTGTTCTGACCGGTGAAATCATCAGTTTTGAACAATATAAACAACGTTCTTTTGAATATAGAGAAATGATAAACGATCTCTGGATAGAAGCAGGAGCCGAGGATGGTGATTTCCGTGAAGGCACTTTCAGCTTTAAATTGGAAGAACTTCTTCCCGATACAGACTATGTTTTCCGCGCAAAAGCCACGAATAATGCGGGTTCTGTTATTACCAGCCCTGAAGTGACATTTACTACACGCTATGTAAGAGAAACAGTATATAAAATGAAGGAAGATGGGTTCAATTCTTCACTTATTATTGATGTATTAAAAGACAATTATAATCTCCCTATTGAAGAAGCCCTTTCTTGCATGATATTTGCAGGGTTTAGCCCAGACGAGGCAGTTAGTGCATGTAGGGCTACCAATTATCCTGAAAACGATGATTATCAAAAGGTTGGCAGTGCTTTAAGGAGTCAGGAAGTAGCGCTTCCGGCTATGATTGATATCCTAAGGACACATTACAGCAGCACATTCGATGGTAGTAATTCAGAGAAGAATCTAAAAGTAGCTTTATTAGAGATGGAATTTAACCTGTATGATGTGATTAAAGAGCTGTTAAGCACTTTCGAGATAAACATGTCTGATATGTCGGAAAAGCTTGGTATGTCTGAAGAAGAAGAACTATACCAAGTCTTAATAAGAATTTATGGCGTACAAGGCTTTGCTGGTTTATATTGGAATGATTATGTATCCGGAAAAGATGAGTCTATTACCTTTTATTTGAAGCGTTTGGCAATAATCCTTCATACATATACAGAGCTTGCATCCGAAGACATAGGAATTATACTACAAAAAGTATACCCTGCTCTCAATGCTTCCGACTTGTTAAGCAGTTTAAGAAATGATTTCACTATGGAAGAGATTGCAAGGGCACTTAATTCCACATTATCTGCCGATGTATTTACCATTGCTGAATATCTATATTTAAACTATTCAAACAAGGCTGAAGTAGATAGCGTTCTATTAGACGAATGGATACACGATGCCCCAACAATGGTACAGGTTTTTTGGAGGTTTCGTTCAAAATATGAGTTACCCAACTTAATCGCTTCTCATTTGGAAGATAAGTTTAAAATTGAATCTCCGATTGAAGCAGCTCAATTAATGTACACGACAAATATAGAACAAAAGAATAAATATACTAAGCTACAGTTTACCGAAATAATCGGTGAAGCATATCAAATAGATAATGCCTATGATTTAATAGGCGTTCTAAAAGAACTGGGATGGTCTGCTGAAGATATTGGAAATACCATGGACAATTATTCGGGAATTTCTATACCAGATGGTAAAACACGGATGGAGGTGTGGTTTTCTGAATATAAAAACCAAGGTTTTACTTCTGTAGATGCCGGACGCTGGGTTAAAGTATCCCAATATAGTGAGAGTGGCTATACACAGGCTCTCTTAATCTTAAAGAAATACGGATACAGCCTTCAAGAAATCGCCGTAATGCTAAAGGATGTTTATACATTATCGTCTCAGAATGCCTTCGATGCCCTTGATGTTAATACTAATTGGACAGAGGAAGAGATTACCGGGACAATTGGCAGCCTGTACTCTGTCGACTTGATTGAGGTTGAAATAAACGAACTGAAGGTGGAGGGTAAAACTGCTACTGAGATTGCTAAGCTAATTAAAGACAAATACGGAAAGCTTAATCCATACGAAATTGCTGATTACCTTATTCCACTAAATTATACAATGGAGGAAGTGCTTACTGCCCTCGCTAATAACTTTACTTCCTTGAGCGAATTACAGTTTATGCAGATGCTTAATAATGTGTTGGCTGATAAGTATGGCGAACAGCCCCAAGATTACTTTGAGTTCAATCTTGACCTGTTTGAGAAGTGCATACGTGAATTTTCTCATGCTAAAGACTGCATTACACTACTCCATAACTTGGGTTTTAATCTTAATGATGTTACATCAGTTCTTCAAAACCGTTATGAGATGACTGCATTCGATGCCGGCCAGTTGTTGGTAAATAAGAATTCGTATGGTGTATTCTATAGTCCAACTGAAGTCGTGGAAGTGATAAAGACAATTTATAATGAGGACTTTGTATTACTCACTATGAAGGATTATAAGGATAAAGGCTATGCCCCTATACAACGATTGGAAGAAGATTTTCTCATCAACACGCCTGATGCAGTTGCACGCTGTTTAAAGGCTGTAGGGTATACAATGGCGGAAGTTTTTGAAGAATTAGATATGTATTATTTCAAAGCTTCTGAACATAGCTTCGCATATAGACTAGAAGGCTTGACACAGATATATAAAGATGTGTATCATGAAGAACCATTTACCACAAGACAACTATTGACCCTGATGGGGTATGCTCAAGATGCTGATCCTATAATTCTTCTTCCAGAAGCAGGGTTCTCACGTACCCAGATTGTACAGATACTAAAAGACGAATATGATCTATCTGTACCTGAGGTTATTAACCTGTATAAAGATTACTTCAGTCTTTATACTATGGCTTCTATTGAAAATGTTTGGAGCAAGAATGAAATACTGAAAAGCATTCATGACAAAATTGGTCAAGGGGATACTCTCGATGATATTCATACGCTTTTACAATCCTATAGTGAAAGTGAACTGGAAAGTCTTAATTCATACCTAAAGGATGCAGGGTTTGAACTTGATAAGATGATAGAGATGATGCTTAACAAGCAACAACACGATTATAAAGCTTTTTATAATGTATTACAAAATGTATATGATGGTGTAGATGTTGTTTTAGAATATGCGAAAGACCTCCGTGAGGAAAGAGAAAGTGCAACACTCTGTTATCATTATGTAGGCAGTGATTTTGGTTTGCAGGACGTAAAGCTGTTGGCTAGGGGTCTAAAAGAGGCCGGTTATAGCGATGATGAAATACTAATAGGAATAGAAGAAAACGTTCGTTATCAGGCTATCTCCGCTCTTCGTGGGCTTTACGAAAAGGAGACTGCCTATCAATTGTTAGGTAGAATGAAACTTACTTATCTTACCAAAATGTACCGTGTAGAGGACCTAATGAATGGCATCTTATCGGAGTTTCCGGAAATTAAATATGTAGAAGCGATTCAGGCAATTAATCAAACAAAATTCTATGGAGTCGATACATCAAGAGACATATACGTATGGTTGTATTCCTTTGGTGATTCTATTCCAAAAGACCAGAAGGGTGATGTGGCTGGTATTTTAGGATCAAAAAATCCTGAGGATTTATTCCTGGATCGTATCGATGGAAGCCGTGCATTGAAGGCGATGGGATACAATGGCGTAGAGACCACTTTATGGATGCGACAAGACAACTATACCGATGTGGAAATATTTGCTGCAATTAACGCCGAATTTGGTAGCAATTTGTATTATTATCGTGATACTATGAATATTTTACATAAGGCCGGGTTTAATATTGATGAGCTTGCGAGCACATTGATTTCTTATGAAGGGAAATTATATTGGGGAACCATGTATGCATTATTAGGCTTAAAGTATTCTATACCTGAGGTTTTGAATGCTCTAATCAAGCTGGGTGCCGACCCGGCAGATATGATTATTTATTTGCAGGGATACCGTCGTACGAGGTTCCGAGATAAGGTGGAGTTCCCTGATGCCTGGAGTTTCATTGACTCCCATTACGATTATGAAGAATCGGATCTCTATCTTACGTATATTGCTTCATGGGTAAAAGACGCAGTCCTTTTGCTTCCTGAGGAACAGAGAAAAGATATCAATATTATTTCGGAAACGGCTGAAGCATTATACAGGATTAATAGGCGGATATTAGTTCAGGAAACTTTTGATACCATGTATCATATTGCCAGTTTAGAGTGTGAAGATTGGAATTTTAAAATACCCCAAGCGGATATTATTTTAATTAGTGAGTTTATTGATTTGATCAACAGTGTCATCAGCATCGGTACAGGTAAAACACAGGACATTCTAACAGAAGTTATCACAGTAAGCGCATTGCGCAGTGCAGGATATTCAACTGACGAGATGACCTATATTTTAAAAGAAAAAGGCGAAGATTGGCTTATGAATATCGCTAAGCAGGCTTTGGGCGGATATAATGTGGAAGACGCATGGCATGCAGTTATGGATATTCCAGCATATCGTGTTCAGTTTGGAGTTAGTGTATTGTGGAACATATTCACTAAGTCTTTTGATGTGGCCACATGGATTAAGATAGTGAAATTCGTAGTAGAAAAACATGAGCTTTTAATAAAAATTGGCTCAATGGCTATTGATGCCGTATCATTTAGTGCTCCTGAACCGAGCATTGAACCAGCTTTATTAAAAGGTGCATTTATCCAAATGATGGAGGAGGAGATTGACCTTTCCGGTATTAAAATTTTCTATGGTGCCGAGCAAATAGTTACTGTAGGAGGACCGGTTACCACAGGAATAGGAAAATCGGCTGTTATGGCTGTAAAGAAGCCTAATGCACAGGGAGAATCTCAAAAAGACATTTCCCTTTACGACCTTAGTGACGAGGAAATCTTAAGTATGCTAGACTTCTTCGGTTCTACCGAGATTTTCTCAGAAGCAGAGGATGGGGACAATCTTCGCTGGCGCTACCGATCACAGGGTACACCTGGAGAGTACGCAATACATATATGTGTTGAGGGAGGTCATCGTTTCCAGCAAGAAGCTTTGTTCCCGCCCATAACTGGTTCAGTGAATATTACAGGCAGAGCAAAAGTCGGACAAACCTTAAGTGCCGATATCAGTGGCATAATCAATGCCAGCGGGGCGCTGGTCTATCAATGGAACAGAAGCGGTAAGCCCATAGCCGAAGCAGCCACAAGCACCTATGTTTTAACAAAGGATGATATTGGATATGGTATAAGCGTCACAGTGACTGCAAATGGGGTGGACGCTTGGGGGAGTATCACCAGTGAAGAAACCGAGAGAGTAACTATATCTAGTGGAACGCTTATCGGTAATGTAATAAATTATGATCAAATCGGTTTATCGGGTGCAACTGTCAGGCTTACATTAGGTGAAATTACATATACCACGGTTACCGATGCTGAAGGATCCTATAAATTCACGAATGTTCCGGTGGGGGGTGGCTATGCTGTTACTGTCAGCATGGAGCATTATGAAGTTGCAACCCGTTCCGAGCTGCGGGTTGAAGAAGATAAGGTGACAGATGCACAAACGATTTACCTTTCCAAAACCTTATACACTATTGAAATTATTCCACCTACTTTCCTAGGGTCGATATCATGTGACCCGCCAAAGGCCTCAGTAGGGACACTTATTACTATTAACATTCATCCAAGAGATGGGTATCAACTGAAAGCGGGTAGCTTGAAATACAACGACGGCGTGGAAGACCACATCGTCAGTGGAAATACCTTCACTATGCCTGCGGCAAATGTGACAGTGACAGCAGAATTTGAGCAAATACCACCAGGATCTATTTCAGGCATTGTCACCGATGAAACAGGCCCAATTGCACAGGCCTTTGTAATAGTGACAGAAACAGCAAATGGAAAAGAGTATTATGTATGGACTGATGATGATGGCAGCTATACCATTGCCAACCTACCGCATGGGGCTGAATGTAGTATTTTAGTAAGCAAAGACGGTTATTACGGGGGCGACGCAACTAGAATTTATATAACTAGTGGTGAGACGACGAATGTGAATATTGTTCTGGAAAAAATACCACCTGAGTCCCATAGTGTAATAGTTAAGGCCTCACCACCTGAAGGCGGTGTAGTTTCTGGTGGCGGAGTATACACAAGCGGCTCAATAGCTAAGGTAAAAGCTGTACCAAACGATGGTTATAATTTTATCGAGTGGTCAGTCATTAAACCAGATGGAGGAAGTTACAGAGATCCTAGACAGGAAAACGACTTAATCGTAGAAGGAAATTTCACTATGACTGCAAACTTCGAGAAGGTGCAATATTGGGTGTCTACTTTAGAGCCATATGGGGGTGGGGGAAAGATAACGGCTTCAAAGGATAAAGCGCCGTCAGGTGAAATCATTCACCTGACAATAATCCCTGATAAGGGGATGAGGCTCAAAGAGGGTAGCCTGGAGTGCTTATGCAAAACAGGGGAAGTAGTTACTATAAATGGAACCACCTTCACTATGCCTGCAACAGATGTGGGGATAAGTGCTCGGTTTGAATTAATACCAGTAGAAACCTACATCGTGAGTGTGGGTACTCTGACGGGTGGCACTATTTCTGTCTCTCCCACGACGGCAACGTCTGGAGATGCTATAACTCTAACCATAACTCCGGACATGGGTAAGCAGTTGAAAGCTGGAAGCCTGAAATACAACGATGGCGTGGAAGACCACATCATCAGCGGAACCAGCTTCATCATGCCTGCGGCAAATGTGACAGTGACGGCAGAGTTTGAAAATGCGTCAACACCAGTTACAGATCACGATAAGGTAATGATGGATATCGCAGCTTTATCTATCGGTTATGCACCGGGAGACAGTGCAGCTGCGGTAACGCGAGACGTGAGTCTGACAGTCACGGGAGCAGCATATGGATCAAGTATCACTTGGACATCAAGCAATGCATCAGTTATAAGTGACAGCGGTTTTGTCACACGCCCGGATTTTGCAAGAGGAGATGCCGCTGTTACTGTAACGGCAACAGTGATTAACAATAGCGCAAGCAGCTCAAAAGATTTCAACCTAATTGTCTTGAAGCTTCCTCAAATAACCCATACGGTTAGCTTTAATAAGAACGGCGGAGATACTGAAGCAAGTACCGCTACAAAAGAAGTAATCGCAGGGGGCAATGTGGGTACGCTACCAACAGCGCCTACAAGATCAGGTTACACCTTCAAAGGTTGGAATACACAAGCGAACGGAAGCGGCACAGCCTTTACGGCAGCTACGGCAGTCAACGGTCCTATCACGGTGTATGCACAATGGAGTAAAAACAGTTCCGGCGATGACGGAGGAGGGGGCTCACCCGGGGGTGGAGGAACAAGTACTCCTGTAGAGCCCCCAAGAATAGATACAAATGTTGAAGGAAATACGGCGACTGCTACCACAACAGTTACAGCTACAGTAGACAGCAGCGGTAACGCAGTTGCCCCAGTCAGTCAGGCACAGATAAGCGACGCCATCAGTAAAGCAGTGGAGGAAGCTAAAAAGCAAGGGGAAGGCACGGTAGCTAGAGTCGAAATTAAAGTGGAGACACCGCAGGATGCCACAGTGGCCACGACAGCAGAAGCAAGTCTTCCAGGAAGGGCTGTAAACCAGGCTATGGAAGCCGGAATTAGTTCATTGACGATATCAACTCCTATTGCCTCGATCTCCTTTGACGCCAATACCCTCTTAACTCTTTCAAAGGAAGTGGCAAATGACCTGAAAGTTTCAGCATCCAAATTGGAGAAAGCCTCTCTCATGCCTGAAACACAGCGGGTGGTTGGCGACAGACCGGTATTCGAATTCAGTGTTACCAGCGGCGACAAGACCATTTCTCAGTTCGGCGGTGAGGTGTCGGTATCCATACCATATACCCCTAAGGATGGAGAGGATACAGACGCTATTGTTATCTACTATATCAATGCTTCAGGCGAGCTTGAAGTGGTAAGCAATTGCATCTATGACCCCGAAATGGGAATGGTTAGCTTCAACACAAGGCACTTCTCAAAATATGCCGTAGGGTATAACAAGGTCAGCTTTAAGGATGTGGCTTCAAATGCATGGTATGGCAAAGCGGTAGGCTTTATTGCTGCAAGAGAGATCACAAAAGGAACCGGGGGCGGCAATTTCAGTCCTGAAGCAAAGCTGACCAGAGGGCAGTTTATTGTCATGCTGATGAGCGCATATGGCATAGCCCCTGATACAAGTTCAAAAGATAATTTTGCAGATGCCGGAAACACCTATTATACCGGATATCTGGCCTCAGCAAAACGCTTAAGTATATCCAATGGTGTTGGAAACAATATGTTTGTGCCGGAGAACGAGATTACCCGTCAAGAAATGTTCACCCTTCTGTACAATGCACTAAAGGTCATTGGAAGGCTGCCAGAAGGGACAGATGGTAACTCGTTGTCATCTTTCGCAGATGCAGAGAGCATTGCTTATTGGGCCAAAGAAGCAACGGCACTTATGGTTGAAACTGGAATTATTAGCGGAAACGGAGGTAAACTTTATCCGACCAATACAACAACCAGAGCGGAGATGGCACAAGTACTATATAGCCTGTTGTCAAGATACTAATTGAATTTAGTTAGAAGCTGAATACAATAACTACACAAGAACTAAGCAGATAACAAAATAAAAGCAGGGCACACTACGTTGTAATTTTGTAGTGTGCCCTGTGTTTTTACATACAATGGTAATTACAAAAATTTCGTGTAATAGTAGCAAACATCGCTACATTCGACCAAGTCTTTTGACGTTGCAATTAGCGGGTTCCGTCCGTGTTAATGGCAAATGTTGCAAAATATTAATGTAGGAGATATAATTTTTGCAGAGATAATGCTTGATGATTCGACAAATATTAATTCAACAATAAAGAGCTATTGAACTTGTGGGTATGCTTTTATGAGCGTTATTTTCTGAATAATTATTTTTTAATAAAACATTCGATCGGATTTAACCGACATGATTGCATGCTTAAGAAAGGAGTGCGATTTTTTTGGATAGACTTATATTCCATGTTGATGTAAATAGCGCATTCCTTTCCTGGGAAGCAGCAAGGAGGGTTAATAAAGGCGAAGACGATATTCGCCTAATTCCATCTGCTATAGGCGGTGACAGGGAGAAGAGAACGGGTGTGATTCTGGCTAAGTCCATTCCTGCAAAAAAGTATAATATAAAGACCGGCGAACCTGTTGCAATGGCCCTTCGAAAATGTCCCGACTTATTTCTTGCAAAACCCGATTTTAGCTTATATGAAAAAAGCTCAAAAGCGTTCATGGATATTTGTCGTAAATATTCGCCAATAGTTCAGCAATACTCCATTGATGAGTGCTTTCTTGATATGAGTGGAACCCAACATGTTTACCCCGACTTTCTTGAGGTCGCAACAAAAATAAAAAATGATATTCGTGACAATTTAGGCTTTACAGTTAATATTGGAATAGGACCGAACAAGCTACTTGCTAAGATGGCAAGCGATTTTGAGAAGCCTGATAAAATTCACACGCTGTTTTTAGATGAAATAAAGGATGTGCTTTGGCCTTTGCCTGCCAGGGAGCTCTTCTTGGTTGGTAATGCCACATCCGAGCGATTGCGTAAAGGATATATTACCACGATTGGGGAATTGGCAAAGACCGACCAGCGAAGAATACAGGCGTTGGTTGGTGTTAAGCTTGGTATACAGATACATGAGTACGCCAATGGGATTGATGACACCCCTGTTCTTGACAAGCCTGAGGCTCCAAAAGGATACAGTAATTCAATTACCCTTGAAGAGGATGTTAAGACATCTGAGGCGGCAAATCGGATTTTGCTTGCCCTTTCTGATAGCGTGGTATCTAGGATGAGAGTAGATAAGGTAAAAGCTTTTTGTATTTCGGTTACGATTCGAGGAAATGACTTTAAGGATAAGTCACGCCAAAAAAAACTACCTGAGCCGACAGATATAACCACTGAAATATTTGAAATTGCCAAGAAACTTTTTTCTGAGGTTTGGGATAATAAAACCCCTCTTAGATTATTAGGAATATCTCTGACAGATTTATCAGAAGAGAGCTATATACAACAATCATTTCTTCATGACCAAGATAAGATTCGCGAAGAGAAGCTTGATAAAACTATTGATGGCATCCGCAAAAAATTCGGCATGGATACTATAACCAGAGGCTCACTATATCAATCCGACACCAATGTTGGGAAAAAATATAAAGCCAAGTTCGAAAATGAAAATGAAAAAGAGGACTAATGCCTATCTAGGAGATGTACCTCTTTTTATACATATTCATATGATAATAAAGAATAGTATTATCATATGAAAGGGGAAAGTCAATGGACAGAAACCGAGCAGATGGAGGTCTGCGTGATTACGGTCCTGAGCCTCTAATAGTTAATATAGATAGGTTTTCTAGAATGAATCCTAACTATCGTACTGCGCTTTGGACAGGCAAGTATTTTCAAGTGACATTGATGAGCATAAGGGTCGGAGGAGATATTGGTCTTGAGATGCATCCTGATCTTGATCAGTTTATACGGGTTGAGACCGGATATGGCCTGGTCAAAATGGGTAGCAGTAAAGATAAGTTAAACTACCAACGGAGAGTTGATGGGAATTATGCTATTATTATTCCCGCAGGGACATGGCATAATTTAATCAATTTAGGAAATAGGCCATTAAAATTATATTCAATTTATGCGCCTCCTCAACATCCATTTGGGACAGTTCATAAAACAAAGGAAGATGCAGAACACTATTAAAAGTGAACATAATTAGAGCCTATGACCTAATAGATAGAAGGTTAAGGCTCTTTATTCTTGTCAGATTATTTTAGGGTAGTAATATGTTGGAGGCCTTTATAAATTATGTGGCAAGCAGGCAGGCGGCTAATATTTCTGATTTATATAGCTATCTGTTAATGACTTCCTTTTATCCTCATATAGAACACCATTGGTTTTTAATTCTTTGGCAATGAAATCGCTCCTTGTATGCAATATAAGATAATCATTCTCACCTATTCCACTTATAGAATAAAAGGTATTTATCTCAAGTAGAATATCGGGATCCTTTATAACAATTTCAATAAGTTTATTTTTAAGTTTCTGTGATTTTACCCTCACATAATAAGATTCCACATTGAAATCAATAATTCTCAATAATGAAAGAGTAGCACCGTCCTTTTTGTAATATAGATTCAATGACTCGGAATAATATGATCTGCGCTCCTTCTCGGAATTCTTCGGATCGCGTGCTATCCACTGCCAATACTTTGCGCTTACATTATAATAGTGGTAATTATATACTGCTTTCTTAATATTATCGACTCTAGTAAAAGGCTTAATTCCGAGGCCTTCCATGTATTGAAAACTATCCTCGATAAATTCACTCTTAGTCATATCACCCATTTTATATTGTATAAGTAAACTATGCCTGTGCCTTAGAAACTTATCAAATCGATTCATAATTAGATAACACCGCCTGTATGTCAAATGATAAACAAGTTTTAAATAAATGTAAAGGGAGCGAGACATCAGGTGACCACTATCAGAAAGCAAGACAAAATTAATATAACCCAAAATGCGCACAGAAATGCTAGATAAATACTTTAATAATTACCTATACTCGAAAAATAGGCATCAATAGAATCGCTATTCACAAGGATATCAGGAGTGATACTCATGCCCTGTATATTAGTTTCCTTAACATTCCAATAGTGATTAACTAAAAATATCATATATTTTTCTTTCTTTTCCTCAAAGACACGTTGCCCTACCCCTTTTCCAACGGTAGGTGTTCCAATAATTGTAACATTATTAAGGTGCTTTTTTAGTCCAAGAGATAGTAATTCTGAGCTGCTAGCCGAGTTACCGTTAACAAAGACATATATATGATTAAATGTAGTTTGTAGTTTATCAGAATAATTAGTATATATAGTGCCATCTCGATATATTATGTAGCTTGTAACACATTCGGGCAATAATATATCGAGAATCATATTTGTAGGGTGAGTCAACCCACCAGGATTGTCTCGTAGGTCTATTACCAGATCATAACTTTCGGGGTCAGAAATACTGTTAACAATCTCTCTGAATTCACTTGCGATTCCTGAAGTGAATGATTCGATTTTCACATATAATGCTTTATTCTTATTATTATAGTTCAGAATATCATGTCTTATATGATTATTCCCCTCTTCAAGTAATAGCAAATCATACTCTTGTTCATTTATTAAAAAAGTAAAGTAATCGTCTTTGTAAATAATACTATTTAGAAAAACGCCTATTTCATCGGTGCCTACATCTCCTTTTTTAGAGAACTCGTCGACAATAGCATCAAAATCGGGGACTTTATCCTTATATAAATAATTCTCTCTTACAAAATTTGCGATTTGCTCAGATTCGGGTTTTTCTGCCTCCAACAACAGTTTTTTTAGTTCTGATGCGTCATAGTTATCAGCATTTATAGCAAGTGATCTGTCTGTATATACCAAGGCATTTTCATAATCCTGAAGATAATAATACTGCCATGCGAGAAGCGCAGAAGCATAATCATTATCAGGATCTAGTATAAGTAAATCCTTATAGCCTATTAAGGCATTGGAGTAATCTTGCTTAGAATAATAAGAGTCAGCTTTATACCATATTAAATCCTCGTCGTTGGGGAAGCTTTCAAGTGCTTTATCACAGTATTCTATGCAATCTGAATAGTCATATTGCCAGTACCTAATTTGTGCCTTGCAAATGTATAAATCAACATCGTCAGGATATAGGGAGATACCCTTGTCAAACATAGCATCTGCGATGTCGTAGTCTTCCTTATATAGATAAGCGAGGCCTTTTATATAATAAGCTTCATAATTATTTGAATCAAATACAAGCAATTGGTCCATTGTTTCTATTGACTGATCGTATTCATAAAGGCTATTTAGGATATACCCTTTTCCTGTATAAATGCTAGATGATTTTGGACTAAAACTGATAGCTCTATCAATGCATCTTAAAGCCTCATTGTTCTGGTCTAAATGAAAATTACAGTAGCTCATATTTTCATAAACATTAGCGTCAACTGCATTCATCTTTTCAAGCTTTTTATATACATCAATAGCCTTCTGGTATTCGCCTAACTCATATAGAGAGTGTCCCTTATAAAGGAGCAAGATATAACTAGGGTCACCGTTTATATCAGTTTCACTATAGTCAATAATCTTTTGATAGTTGCCCTTTTCATAATCAAGTTTTAACTGTTTATCAGAAGGGGCATAGTTATTACCTATAAGAGCTAAAGCTAAACCTAAACCTACAAAGAAAATAATCGCAAAATATATGAAAGATTTCGCGTCACCAAACGTATTGGTGTTTATGCCATATGTGCTCTCATATGTAAGCTTGCGGTGATTAACATTGCCGTTTAAAGTTAAGCCATTATTTGAATTATAATATAGAACAAACGCATTAAACTCCATAGAGTTTTCGGTTGGACTATCTATAAAGTCTAGTAAATCTGCCTTGTATACAACATATGTATTTGCAACCATATCGCCTATTCTTCTTTTAAAGAGTGACTTTTTCACTACTTCATATGTAATTGGCCAGAAAAATAAACCAGCAGGATTAATCTCAATTAACCAGAATAAGGCACGGATAAAAGATTGATATATTTTCGGGTTTTGGCAATCTCTATTTATAACTCTGAGTGAAAAAAGCCGTTTGCCTATTGTACAGCCACAGAAGTGTTCGAGTAATGTGAAATAAAGGACACATACTATAAAAAAACATAGCAAGATAATGCTGAAAGCTGCTTTATTAAGAGGATCAATCAATAATATAGTTGTAACCAGAAAGCAAGCCAATACAATCCAGTCAAATAAAGAAGAGAAAATTCTGCGGTTGATAATCTTTGGATTTGTCTTATAGCCGAGGTTTTTACCATTCATTATATCGCTCCCGAGATTTGAATATATATAATAACCATAGTATACAGTATTTTACTATTTCTATAATATTAAGTCAAACAACATGCGCCAGGCTTGCATGTTGTCACATGTAATAAATGCGGAAGCCAAAATTATAATTCATAGATTTTATAACATATTTAGTTTGCCTCTGGATAAATAAAGTAGAAATAAGCAAAGGCATCTTAAAAACAATCACTAACCTTACCGGGAACGATTACGTATAGAAGACATGCTCAAAGATAATAAGAGCACCAAGGAAATAAGTGAAAGTATTGGTTGCAGTCAACGGACAATACAAAGGGAACGGCAAAGAGGGCTTATCGCATATCAATCAACAATGAAATCTTTAAGCAAAATATGTTGACTTCTTAATTTCAGGTTGTTATAATACATCATGTCAGAAGAACAAATCAAGTGCTCAATAAAGCAGTAAATTAAATGCGTAGTTGAGTCAAACACTTGAAAATAAAGGTTAAGATATGCACCATTAGCTCAGCTGGTAGAGCACCTGACTCTTAATCAGGGCGTCCGGGGTTCGAGCCCCCGATGGTGTACCAAGCAAGAGCCGTGTAATATATTACACGGTTTTTGCGTTAATCATTTTGAAATATTTAAAGGAAGAAACATGGCTGAAGGAAGAAAAATTATTGTACAAAACCGAAAAGCAAGGCATGAGTACTTCATTGAGGAAACTATTGAAGCGGGCATTTCATTAACAGGAACTGAGGTAAAGTCCCTGCGTTTAGGGCGTGCAAATCTTCAAGACAGCTACGCCGCAATAAGAAATGGCGAGATATTTGTGTACAATCTTCACATCAGCCCTTATGACATGGGTAATAGATTTAACCATGATCCTTTGAGGGTGAAGAAACTTTTACTTCACCGTCATGAGATTAATAGGCTACTTGGCCTTACTCAAAGGCAAGGATTGACGCTCGTGCCGTTGAACCTCTATTTTAAAAGAGGAATGGTTAAGCTTGAATTGGCTATAGCAAGGGGTAAAAAGCTATATGATAAACGCGATGACATAGCTAAAAGAGACGCTATGCGCCAGATAGACAGAAAGATGAAGGACTATTCAAAGTAGTAATAATTAACGCATAAAACTTGACATATATGCTATAATATAAGTGTTAGCATCCCCTTAATCGGGGGCGTTAAGGTTTCGACGGGATTGTTGAAGCCAGAGAAGCGGGTAGTGGAATCTCGTGGGCCACTTTAAAAAACGGGAAACTTAAATTAAACGCTAACAATAATAGCAATTTAGCTTACGCAGCCTAAATAAGGCAGCCGTCCTACCTTGGAGCACCACGGCCTAGGATAGGGCGTCGATAGTGGTGAACGTGACACGATAAAGCTTTGAGTCGTGCATGACAAATGAAGCTACTGAAGCTGCAAGCCTGTTCATGGGCGTGCAGGAGAGGGAATGAATAATCATGAACTGCACCCGGAGATTGCTCTTGTGAATACGGTTTCGGACGTGGGTTCAATTCCCACCGCCTCCACCAAAAAATAATACCATCTATTAATAATTGATTTTATTAGTAGATGTTTTATTTTGTCCAAATGTCCAGCAATACTGGGCTTTTCCGCGTTTGAATGTTTTGTTTCAGAAATAATTAATTATGCTATTTAAAACTTGATAGTAATTTTTTTATTTGCAATTTCAATTAGGTCTTCTCCTTTCATTCGTTTGAGCTCCCGAAAAAGTGATGGGCGTTGTACACCAAAATAGTCTGCAAGCTGCTTTTTGGTTGTGGGTAGAAATATGGAGCTTGAATTCTGCTGAGCGGAAAGTGCCAGCAAATAGTTTTTTATATTCTCTCGCAGAGATTTCTGTGTGTACATGGCTATTTTTTGATTCATCCCCTGGGAATTTGCCGAAAGAGACTGTACAAACTTCATTACGAAGCCATATTCCTTTAACAGCTCCTCAATGCCATATTTAGAAATGTGCAGAAGAACACAATCAGAGGTACTGTAAATGTTCATGGGATATAGATTCTGGTCACCAAATAGTAGGTTTGCTCCAATAATAGCTCCTACATCAAACTCAAACACAATAGATTCTGAGCCGTTGGAGGCCAGAGAGTAGGCTACCAGCTTACCAGAGCTGACGACATCCATGGTGCAGCATTCTTTGTTTTGTTCATGAACCGTTGCATTTTTATTATACGAACGGGTATAAATCTGCTTTTCCTGTATCAAATATTCCAAGACTTTAGGGTCTGTACCGTAAAAAAAGGGCATACCTTTTAGTTCATCTATCATCTCATTATCCCCCTGCTCCAATTGTACAGAAAAGAAACATATGTGTCTATATTTGCAGAAACTAAAATGTTATGCTAACTGCATTGCCAAAATGAAAAGGAGGATATACATGGATGTTTTTACGTTGATAGTATGGATTGGCACATTGATTTTCCTTGGATTTTCCTTTGTCAAAGACAAGGTGAAAACGAAACAAGCACTTAAGATGGCATTTGGAATGGGCAAGGGGATGCTCGGGAGCATTCTATCCATCATTTTTGCTATTGGACTAATTTTAACGATTATACCACCTGCAGGTATTGCTAAATTTTTAGGCGAGCAATCTGTCCTGTTGGCAACAGTTGGGGGAGCATTGCTTGGCACAATCACATTGATCCCCGCATTTATTGCGTTTCCACTAGTGGGAACATTGGTGGGCGCAGGAGTTAGCATAATTCCAGCAGCTGCTTTTCTAACAACACTAACAATGGTGGGTGTGGTGACATTCCCTCTTGAAAAAAAGGAGTTCGGAGTAAAATTTACCGCAGTCCGAAACATCATTAGTTTTCTATTCGCTATTGTTATTGCACTGGTTATGGGGGTGATCATATGACAATCCTGAAAAAGTTAAAGAAAAATTTATTCTTAGTCATTGTTGCCTTGGCATATATCATCATGTTTATCATGAATCCGACAATGGGAACAGATTCGGTGAAAAACAGTGGGTATTATATCAAGGAAATGCTCATGATTATGCCGGTCATCTTTGTCCTGACGGCACTTTTAGACATGTGGGTTCCTAAGGAAAAAATCATGAGGTATTTGGGCAAGGAGTCTAAGGGAAAAGGCGTTTTCCTCTCTTTTGTGGTTGGCAGTGTTTCAGCTGGGCCGATTTATGCGGCGTTCCCCATGTGCGTTATGCTGCATAAGAAGGGGGCCTCCATTCGAAACATCG
Source organism: uncultured Ruminiclostridium sp. (assembly GCA_964388375.1). Classification (GTDB taxonomy): domain Bacteria; phylum Bacillota; class Clostridia; order DSM-8532; family DSM-8532; genus DTU059. Next base: position 28,149 of record CAYMAE010000012.1, on the reverse strand, counting down.
TCATCATATTAAGCTCTTGGGCTGTGATTAAGGTTCCCATGCTTCTTAATGAAGCAAAGTTTTTAGGACTAAAGTTTATGGCTATACGTTGGGTACTAACTATTATTGCCGTGACCATTTTTTCGTGGATAACAGCAAAGATTATAAAGGACGAAGATTTACCGGGAGAGGTATTGGCAAAACCCGGATTACATATCAACCGTGATGCCTGCATGGGTTGTACTCTTTGCGTGCAAAACTCTCCGGAATTGTTTGAAATAGAGGGTAAGAAGGCTACTGTCAAAGCGTATGAACCAGAGTCCCTTGATATGGAAAAGCTCAAAAGCACCATAGAGGTCTGTCCTGTTAAAGCAATCGAATACTCCAAAGAATAAATATAGGTGGGGCTGTATCACAGCACAAGGTGGTGCAGCCCTGTAAAACCAACAATTTTCAATCAATCCCGACCATTTATCAGTCTCTTAATTAAATTAATAATTGACCCGATTTTCTATTGACACGCAACATGTTGTACTATTATAATATAATATACACAATATGTTGTATCTTATTTTTATTTTGGAGGGGAAGTTATGTTTAATAGTATACTAAAGAGAGACGGAAGAGTGGTACCCTATAATGTTGAGAAAATTAATAGTGCCATAGGAAAAGCCATGAAAGCGGCGGGTCGCAAAGAACCAGAAGAAAGTACACGTCTGGCGAATTTAGTCGAGAAAAGGCTTGTAGAAAAGTATGGTTCCCAAACACCTAACATAGAGGATATTCAGGACTGCGTTGAAGATATCCTAATGGAAAATGGCTATGCCTTTGTAGCACGAAAATATATTCTCTACCGCTCTGAACGTAGCTTGGCACGTGAACGTAATTCAAACCTTATGCGTATTTATGATGAGCTTACCAATAAGGCTGCAAATCTTAGCGATATTAAGCGTGACAATGCAAATATCGATGGAGATACAGCTATGGGTGTTATGCTTAAATTTGGCTCAGAGGGAGCCAAGGATTACTATGAAAAATTTGTACTTACTCCTCGACAGGCTAAGGCCCATAAAGAAGGGGATATCCATATTCATGATTTCGATTTCTACACACTAACCACCACTTGTTGCCAGATTGACATTAAAAAGCTTTTTGAAGGTGGCTTTTCCACGGGACATGGATTTTTACGCGAACCAAATAGCATACACAGTTATGCCGCGTTAGCATGTATAGCCATACAGTCAAATCAAAACGACCAACATGGTGGCCAGAGCATACCTAATTTTGATTTTGGTCTTGCAATGGGTGTAACAAAGACATTTAAAAAAATATATATGGCAAATCTTTATAAAGCCATTAATTTGCTAGCACCTCATTTGAACCTAACAAGAGAAGAAGTAAAGAAAATTATAACTGGCATCGAAAAGAATTGTGCTTTATACCCCTCACTTGAGATGTCATCTGAATATATAGAAAAAGAAAAAGAGGCCTTATTACCTATTATCGGTGATGAGAAAATTCTCGAAAAGGTACTGTCATTTACAACACGCCTTACTATTGAAGAAACCGAGAAAGAGACTGCTCAAGCCATGGAGGGATTGGTGCACAATCTTAATACCATGCACAGTAGAGCAGGAGCTCAAACCCCGTTTTCTAGTATCAATTATGGGACCGACACATCCCTAGAGGGTCGAATGATTTCTAGAAACGTCTTGTTGGCCACTGAGGCAGGCCTTGGGAATGGCGAAACGGCTATTTTCCCTATACACATATTTAAGGTTAAAGAAGGGGTTAACTATAATCAGGATGATCCTAATTATGATTTGTTTAAGCTTGCATGTCGTGTAAGCGCAAAACGTCTTTTCCCCAATTTTTCGTTTATTGATGCTCCGTTTAACAAGGTCTACTACAAAGAAGGACATCCTGAGACTGAGGTAGCTTACATGGGATGCCGTACAAGAGTAATTGGAAATACCTTCGACAAAGACAATGAAATAACCTATGGTAGAGGAAACCTTAGCTTTACCTCCATCAATTTGCCCCGTATAGCCATTAATAGCAATGGTAATATAGAATGGTTTTTTGAAGAGCTTGAAAGAAAGATGGAGTTGGTAGCAAAACAGTTACTGGATAGATTCCACATACAGGCAGCCAAAAGTGTTCGCAATTTCCCGTTTTTAATGGGTCAGGGAATATGGATTGGTTCAGACAAACTATCAGTTGATGATAAAATCGGTGAAATACTCAAGCATGGAACACTATCACTAGGATTTATAGGCCTTGCAGAGGCGCTTGTAGCACTTACGGGAAGCCACCATGGCCAGACCGCAGAATCACGCAATCTTGGGCTTGAAATAGTCGGATTTATGCGAGATTATTTAGATAGATTAAGTAAAGAAAAGCAACTGAACTTCACACTACTTGCAACGCCAGCAGAAGGGCTCTCAGGTAGATTCGTACGTATGGATAAAAAGAAATATGGCGAAATTAAAGGTGTTACAGATAGGGCTTATTACACCAATAGCTTCCATGTTCCAGTTTACTTCCCTATCTCGGCATATGATAAAATTCATATAGAAGCGCCGTACCATGCCCTTACAAATGCAGGACATATAACCTATGTAGAGCTTGATGGCGACCCAATGAAAAACCTAGATGCCTTTGAGACTGTAATTCGTACTATGAAAGAGGCAGGCATAGGCTATGGCTCAGTTAATCATCCTGTAGACAGGGACCCTGTCTGTGGCTATAACGGTATCATAGATGATGAATGTCCTAATTGTGGTAGGAAAGAGAATGAAGGTCCTCACGGATTCGAGCGAATTAGGCGTATTACAGGCTATTTGGTTGGTACTCTTGACAGATTTAATGATGCCAAGAAGGCGGAGGTGGCAGATCGTGTCAAACACACTATCTGATAAAATACGAGTGGCAGGGATTGTCAATGATTCTATCACCGATGGTCCCGGCCTTCGACTTACACTGTTCATGCAAGGCTGTGATAAGAATTGCCCAGGCTGTCATAATCAGGACACTTTGCCATTAGAAGGCGGCACTTTATATACGACAGAAGAGATTATGCAAAAGGTTAATAAAAACCCAATGCTTTCGGGGGTTACATTTAGCGGAGGAGAGCCGTTGCTTCAGGCCCAGGCTCTCTTGCCCCTCGCACACTTAATAAAGGAAGCGTGCCTTGACCTTGCCATTTATACTGGATACACATTTGAAGACTTATTAAAAAAGGGAGATAGTTTGCAGATAGAGCTTCTATCCCTTGCAAGCACGCTGATAGACGGACCTTTTATTCTTTCGCAAAGGTCGCTTAATCTAAGTTTTAGAGGCTCAACTAACCAGAGGATACTTAATTTAAAAGAGTCCTTAGCCCAAGGTAAGGCAGTTTTAGAAAATAGGTCTGCATGGGTAGGTTTATAGATTACTTGAAGATTAGCATATAATATCATTACATTAGTCGTGGCATATATCATAAATAAAGGGACGGTTATTGCGGTTTTTATTAATTACTAAATTCGCAAGAGCCGTCCCTACTAGTATTATAATGCAAAGTCTTTAATATAACACATTAGTGTCAAAGCTTATTCTTCGTCGGCACCACCGGCGCAAAAATCACAAGGATCGTTTCTTTTATGTTCAAATGCCTCTTCCATGGTACCTGTTATTAGTTCGGCAGATCTTAACAGGGTACGGCAGTCAGGATCCAAATGATATGATTTTCCCCAACGAGTCCAATATACGTTTCCATCAAAATCGGCGTCTGCTGCAGCTGCTTCTGCTTCAGCTAAGGCAACACTTTCCGCAGTAGGAGGATTATAATCTATTGATGCTGCTGATGAACCTAAGAATGCAACAGCGGCAATAGCTGCAATTATTTTTTTCATTTTAGGCGAAAGCTTGTCTTCCTTAAGCAATAGGAATAAACCTAATGGGATAAAGCATAACAAGCAGGCAATTAGACCCATTTGGTTCCAAATAAAAGCAATAACCTTATTCTTCGATTTATTGGGAGTAATTCTATTTGCCTTTTTCCACAATAGGGAACCAGAAATACAAGCTATAGCATCAAGGATAATTGCGATAATGGCAAAAGTAGTTTCTGTTATATTGAGCATATAGATTGCAACTATTTGAAAAATAAATGCAACTACCCAAAGGATTATGGCACCTGTTCTTAAACCGGCGGCACTCTTCTTTTTCCCTGATGATTTTGGGGACGATGTTTCGACTATATCAACATCATCTGCTTTATCAGGTTTTGTTTTTGCAACCTTCTTAGGTTTCGTCGATTTTGTCGTACTCTTTTTAGCATCTGAAGCAGATACTATTTTCCGTTTTTTAGGCTCAGCCATGTTAATCACTTTGTATAATGAAATCACATTATACATTTCCTTTCTTTATCACATTTTTTTGACAAACTATAATGTAAAACAGACGCTGTGGATTAGAGAAATCACCTTTTCTTACTAAAAATCTATTGACTTCATATAGTTAGGCTCTTACCCTCTCTAAAATAAATAATTTTTAATAAGTATATGATAAATTATCTGTTATGATATTATTATACTAGTTGGTCAAATTATTGCAATGCTACATTTATAACTCGTGGTTGCACTTAAAGATTGAAATGACTATATTGTAATGAAAGTTATATGGATTTTAATGGTATGTATATAAAGCTGCAAAACGGCACAGTGAATACAATACTTTTTATAATCACTATGGAGGTACCGTAAAATGGCGGAAAACAATAGGCCCAAAGGAAGGCAAAAACGCGTAGGTGAGGGTGCAGGAAAAGTTCAAAAACGAGGAAGTGGCTTAAGTGGCAAGACCGGTGGTCCTGTAAGTGGTGGCTATTCGGGTAGAACGCCAAGTTCATCTTCCGGGAAATCAGAAGGCGGCTCAAATCGGGCTGGGGGCACAAGTAGAAATAATAATGCAAGCATAATTCCTCTATTACTGAAGCTTTTTACAGGTAAGGGAAAATCATCGAAGCCAATCATTATTATATTGATTGTCATTATCGGTATATTCCTCTTTTCAAAGCTTGGCGGTGGAGGAGACCTACTTGGTAGCTTAGGTGGCCTGTTAGGAGATGGAGGTACAACCCCTTCATTGCCGGGATTTCAATCAGCAGCTTCGAATAGTGCGGTAACCTATGTAGATAAAGGTGCATATCAAGCAGATAATACAGTATCAAAGCTTGCCAGAGACAAATTTACTACGCTGAAGGGTAATGGCAAGGATACTGCCACCATAATGATTTATATATGCGGGACCGATCTTGAAACAAAATATGGGATGGCTACCTCTGATATTAATGAGATTTTACATGGCGAGATTTCCGATGATGTAAATATTATTATCGAGACAGGTGGCACATCTGAGTGGAAAAATAATGTAGTTAAGAATAGTACAAACCAAAGATATAAAATAACCAATAAAGGGATGCAACTAATACAAGATAATATGGGAAAGAAGTCAATGGTTGATCATAATACTTTGACCGACTTTATTAAATACTGTGAAAAGAATTATCCTGCCGACCGTTACTCACTTATTTTTTGGGATCACGGTGGAGGTTCAGTTACAGGTTATGGTTACGATGAGCTGTTCAAAGGTAGTTCTATGACTATCGATGAAATATCCATGGCGTTAAAGAACAGTAAGTGTAAATTTGACTGGATTGGCTTTGACGCCTGTTTGATGGCAACTCTTGAAACAGCTATTGCACTAGAGCCCTATGCAGATTATATGATAGCATCTGAGGAAGTGGAGCCGGGTATAGGCTGGCATTACACAGGTTGGGTTACCACTCTTTCGAAAAACCCTTCTATTGCTACCGTTGATTTGGGTAAAAAACTAATTGACGATTATGTTAAAGAAGTTAAGGCAAGGGTTCCACAGAGCCAGGCAACTCTATCTATTATTGACTTGGCTGAGTTAAAAGGTACTGTCCCATCATCATTGATTAAATTTGCTCAGTCCACAAATAATTTTATCGAACAGGATGATTATAAGACTGTGTCTGATGCTCGTGCAGGTGCCAAGGAGTTCTCACCACAATCTAAGCTTAATCAGATTGACCTAATACATTTCGCCGAGAATATGGGGACAAAAGAATCAAAAGCCCTAGCAGAAGCTCTTAAAGGATGTGTGAAGTATAATAGAACATCAACTAATATAACTAATTCGAATGGTGTATCAATTTACTTCCCATATGGAAATACGACTCAATTAAACTCGGCCATTAACACTTACGACAAGATTGGAATTGATGAAGAGTACACCGATTGCATTAAAAGCTTTGCCAACGTAACTGCGGGAGGTCAAATAACCTCATTAGGTGGCGGAAACTTATTAGATTCCTTACTTGGTGGCTTGACAGGTGGGTCAACAACGCCTCAGTCTTCTCAAGGAGGCTCTAATTTAGTTGGATCATTATTAGATTCCTTCTTATCGGAGGGAGATTTTAGCGATATCACAGGTCTTGCAGGCGATGCTCTTGGAGGCTGGCTTGATATAGGTCGTATGCAGTCATCTGTCGAATATTATGCCGAGAATCGTTTGGATGCATCTAATCTTGTGATTACAAATAAAGATGGACAACGCGTTCTATCACTTCCTGAGGATCAATGGGATTTGGTTCAGTTCATGGAAATGAACGTGTTTATAGACGACGGAGAGGGATTTATTGACCTTGGCCTAGACAATATCTATGAATATAATGACTATGGCGACTTAATCATGGAATATGATGGCACATGGCTTTCACTAAACGGTCAGATTGTAGGATACTATGTCGTCTCCGAGGATTATGACGGAGATAATTATTCTATTACAGGCCGTGTTCCAGCTCTTCTTAACGATCAACTTGTTGACATACTATTAGTTTTTGACAATGAGAATCCATATGGAGTAGTTCTGGGAGCTCAGATAAAATATGACCATGAAAAGGAGACCCAGACCCTTCCTAAAGGCCTTATTGATATAGAAAAGGGAGACAAAATCGACTATTTGTGCGATTATTACACCTATGATGGTGAGTATACAGATACTTACTTCCTCGGCGAACAATACATAGCAACTGGAGAATGGACAATTGAGAATATAAGTGTGGGTGATGAGAACTATCAGATGACCTACCGTTTGACTGATATTTACGGAAACAGATACTGGACACCAACGGTATCAGATTAATTTTTGGAAGTAATTAAAACATCTAATAAGCTTCTTGGGTTTTGAAACTCATGAAGCTTTTAATCTAAACTTACTATTTTCATGATTAATTTAAAAGACTTAAAAGACTTATTTGTTGGTATACTTATATATTGGACGCATTGGAGATTTTAATTTTGACTAAACGTGAACTATACGAAAAGGCATACAGGTTGCTTGAACAACTAACACCAATTAAAACAGACTGTGGGGAGTTATGCAATAAGGCGTGTTGCGATTCAAATGATGTCGATGCTGGCATGTACTTGTTTCCCGGTGAAGAGGTTATGTATAGATGTGAGCCTTCATGGCTTAATATTGAAAAGTCTGATTTTACCTATGGTAAAGAAAAACCCGTAAAAATCGCCATTTGCACAGAGCCATGTGAGCGTAAATTACGACCCTTGGCATGCAGGATTTTTCCTCTTACACCGTATATTGAGAGTAACGGAAATATGATTATCAAAATAGATCCTAGGTCAGCAGTATTGTGTCCACTAGCAAGAAAAAATGCAGTGCAAAAGCTGGACGAAGAATTTATTGATACAGTAGTAAGAGTTTTTAAGTTTTTGGCTAGAGACAAGGATATTAGGGCCTATATATTTAGCTTGTCGCAATTGATTGACGAAGAAGTGAAATTCCTTCAAAGGTTTTTACAGAATGATAGAGGTGGAATCTAAACGCAATAGCGTTACACCTGTCAATTATTCTATAAAAAAGACAAAGCTTTATTAGGTAAGTTGAAATAAACGGGGTATTTAAATGCTTCTTGATAGAAACACTATAGAATCAGCAGCTCATAATATCACTTGGGTAGAGGATAAAGGTGGATTGCTGTATTTTAGGCGCTTTACACCGACTCAAATGGATGAATATTATGACGATGTATTATTCCGTATGATGAGTAGGTGCCAGACCGGAGTATATCTACTTTTCCAAACAACGGGTAATCATATCAACCTGGTGTTAAAACGAACGTCAGTATTAGGAATTCTTCCCACAGTATTAAAGGAATTAGGAATTCCAAAGCTAGTTGGAATGGGACTTAATACAAAAGAGCGAATTGAACAATATGGAGATGGTCGTTTATATATAGATGATGCTTTTGACATATTTGTTGATGATGTATTAGTTTCATCTAAAAAGCCGAAATCGGGGAAAATTAATATTAGATTTAAAAACCCCAAGCATCAGCTCAAAACTGTCAAAATATGCTTTCCTGTATTTGTAGAGATAGGCATTAAGAAAATTAGTGGTAACAGAGAGCTTTATGCCGTAAAATCAGAAAAAGAGAAGATGTATTCCTTTGGGGATTCAATCACTCAAGGCTTTGTAGCCGGATCACCTTCTTGCTCGTATGTAGCAAGGCTTGCAGAAAAGTTAGATATGGACGCATTGAATCAGGGGGTAGGAGGCTATTATTTTTGTGCCGATTCTCTTAATGGAATAGAACAGCTCCCTACACCAAAGCTTATTACTGTGGCATACGGTACAAATGACTGGCACATTGTTCCCGATTTACAATCCTTTAAGGAAAACGTAGATGATTATTTTAATAAGCTTAATAGCCTATTTCCAGACACGCCTAAAATTGCAATCACGCCATTATGGCGTGGAGATATAGAAACAGAGACAGCAAGTGGTGCCTTAACTGAGATTATTGAGATTATTAAAGGTTCGGCATTATCTATCCCTAACACAATCATAGTTGACGGATTAAGTATGGTGCCTCATGAAAACGATTATTTTGCAGACGGCTGGCTTCATCCAAATGCCGAGGGCTTTAGATTGATGGCAGAAGAGATTTATAGTAGAATATGATTAGATATAATAGCGATAAGGGGGCAAAGAGAGATGGGTTCCTTTGTTAAATTTGAAAATGTTAATAAGATATATAAAACAGGTCTAGTTAGCCAGGCTGCATTACATGATGTTTCTTTTGAAATCTATAATGGTGAGATTTGTGTTATTCTAGGGCAGTCCGGTGCAGGAAAGACAACTCTTTTGAATGTACTTGGGGGTATGGACACACTAACCTCAGGGAAAATTACTTTAGGTGGTAAAGAAATTTCCTCATACAATAAGCGAGAGCTAACAACCTTCCGTAGAGAGGAGATTGGATTCATATTTCAATTTTACAATCTTATTCCCAACCTTACGGCAATAGAGAATGTTGAGATTGTTACTCAAATGAAAAAGAATACTTTACATCCAGAGCAAGTTTTGCGCAGTGTTGGGTTAGGAGAAAGGCTTTATAATTTTCCGGCACAGCTTTCTGGTGGAGAACAGCAGCGGGTCGCAATAGCTAGGGCTCTTGCAAAGAATCCGAAGATTCTTTTGTGCGATGAGCCCACAGGCGCATTAGATTATGAGACGGGAAGACAAATTCTTAAATTGCTACAGGAGCAAAGCCGAAAAAACGGAATACTCGTAGTTATAGTCACCCATAATTCGGCACTGACAGCTATGGCAGATAGGATTCTCCATATGAAAAGCGGAAAGATTGCCTCTGTACAAAAGAATGCAAATCCTTTGCCAATAGAGGAGATTGAATGGTGATGTTTCGAAAATTAGCGTGGCGAAAGAACAGTATTCGAGAAATCAAGCATACATGGGAGAGGTATATTGCTATCATGGCAATCATTACTCTTGGTGTAGGATTTTTTTCTGGCCTTAAGGTGACAAGGGCCGCAATGGTAAAGAATCTAGATGATTATTTAAATGAATATCAAATGTACGACTACCAACTAATTTCGACTCTTGGACTTACAGGTGACGATGAACAATTCTTTGACATGCAAAACGGAATTACTGCACAGGGTGCTGTGTCTGTAGACTTCATCACTGATATAGGTGAAGCAGACAATCAAGTCGTTCTAAAGGCACACTCTATAACTGATTCTGTCAACATACTAAATGTTTTAGAAGGTAGAATGCCCCAAAGCGGAAAAGAGTGTGTTTTGGATGCGAGGTTTTTTTCTGGTGATATTATTGGGACGAAGATTAGCCCATCTGCTGAAAATGACGAGGACACCTTAGAAGGCTTTGCTTATAAGGAATATACGGTTGTCGGCCTTGTAGATTCACCTATCTATTTAAATTATGACAGGGGTACTACAAAGCTTGCCAATGGTTCAATTCATGCATTTGTATACATACCTAAGGATGGATTTTCTTTAGATTATTTTACAGAAATAAATATTCGTCTAGAATCCGAAGGTGAAGTATATAGTGCAGAATATAAGAACGCGATTGAGAGAAACGAAATACAGATTAAAGAAGACTTAGAAACCAGAGCAAAGTTGCGTTATCTAGAAATCGTTACTGATGCAAATGAAGCCTTGGCTGATGCACAAAAAGAATATGATGATGGCTATAGTGAGTATCTATCACAAAAAGCTGATGCAAACAAGGAATTAGATGATGCATGGGATAAACTTTTAGATGCAAATAACACAATCATTGAAAATGAGAAAGAGCTAAATGACGCCCAGACTAAAATAGCTGATGCACAGAAGGAATATCAGAAGGGCTTAAAAAGCTATGAAGATGGTTTAAGCGAATTTGTTAGTCAGAGTTCTGAAATCAATCTTACTTTGTCGTCAAAACAGCAGCAGATAGACACCAACAGAAAAACAGTAGAATCAGCAATCAATGAGATTGAGAAAAGTGGTGTGATTTCTAAGTATGCACAAATTAAAGAGGCTATTTTTCAATTAGAGTATGCTATTTCGCTAATTAAGGATACAAGCTCGGTAGAATATATCGATACAAAAGAGCAACTAGATCAAGTAAAGGCCGCGGCTTTAGAGATAGAAGCAACAGGTGTTATAACTCAATATGCGACTTTACAGGATTCTTTATTCGAGCTGGATGAAGGACAAAAAAAGCTGGATATTGCAAAAGAGGAAGCAAAACTACAGCTTTCTGTTGCAGAGGATGAAATCAATGAGGCAAAAGCTAAATTAGATTCAGCACTGAAGGAGATAGAGGATAACAAGCAAATCATTATAGATGGATTGGATGCCCTTGAAGAAGGTAAAATTGAATATAAAAAAGGGCTTAAAGAATATAAGGACGCTAAGAAGGAAGCAGATGAAGGCTTTGCTGAGGCAGAAGAGGAGCTTAATGATGCAAGAATCCAAATTGCTGATGCCAAAGCAGAAATTGAAGATATACCTGAACCCAATACTTTTGCACTAAATAGAAATTATAATATTGGATATATAAATTTTGATAATGATTCCTCAATTGTAGATGGTATCGCGGAAGTTCTGCCGATTTTCTTCTTCTTAGTTGCTGCTCTTGTTTGCACGACTACTATGACACGAATGGTAGATGAGCAACGCACACAAATAGGCACTTTAAAGGCGCTTGGATATAGTAACGGCACTATAACTGGAAAGTACATCGCATATTCAGGTAGTGCTGCCATGTTTGGTTGCGTAATAGGATATATACTTGGTACTAAATTTTTCCCCATGGCTATATGGGAAGCTTACTCAATGCTATATAAATTTTCGTCAATTGAGTATCTTTTTGACATAGAGCTAGCTATAATTTCGTTGATTGTATCTTTGCTCTGTTCAGCTGGTGTAACCTATATTTCATGTAAAAGTGAATTAGTGCAAATGCCAGCATCACTAATTCGCCCGAAGGCACCAAAGGCTGGAAAACGCATAATGTTGGAGAGGATACCATTTGTTTGGAATAAGGTTAGTTTTCTTCACAAGGTGTCTATCCGTAATATTCTGCGCTACAAAAGACGGTTATTTATGACGGTCGCTGGAATTGCAGGCTGCACAGCCCTAATAGTAGGAGCTCTAGGGATTAGAGATTCAATTAGAAATGTAGCAGATAATCAGTTTGATTCCATTATGGTTTTTGATTATGATATTTCATTTTCAGAGAACCAGTCTAAAGAAGACCGAGACAATTTCATCAAGCTCTACGAAGATGATTTATCAGAATGTGTATTTATCTGCACAGAGGAAATAGAGGCAACACGGGGAGACGTTTTAAAGAAGGCTACAGTTGTAGCAACTGACGATTCTAATATAAACAAGGTGATTAGCCTACACTTAAATGAGGTGGAGGTAGCTTACCCTAGCTTTGGAGCAGTTTCGATAAGCAATAGCCTCGCCCGGGAATTTAAAGTACAACCAGGCGATACTATATCAATTAATATTGGTCCAACTGAAACTGCAGTAGCTTATGTAGAAGCCGTGTTTGAAAACTATGTCGGCAATTATATATTAATGACTGGCAGAACGTATAGTGAATTGTTCGGACAAGAGCCAGAATACAAAAACGCATATGCATCGACACAGAATAAGGACATTTATGCTGTTTCTGCCTTGCTGCTAAATGAAGACAGTATTACTTCTGTTCGGGTTAATAATGATACAAGGATCATGGTCAATAATATGATGATGAGCTTAGATGCTATTATCTGGCTTGTTATAGCCTGTGCGGGAGCCCTTAGCTTTGTGGTAATATATAATCTTAATAATATAAATATTACTGAAAGAAACAGAGAAATAGCCACTTTGAAGGTATTAGGTTTTTATCAAAATGAAGTAGGAGCATATGTGTTCAGAGAAACCATTACTTTAACATTTATAGGAGCAATCCTTGGTATGGGCTTAGGAAAACTACTTCATATGTTTGTTATGGGCGAAATAACAGTTGAGATGGTCTATTTTAAGGAACAAATATTCCCTGTCAGTTACTTTATTGCCTTTGTCTTTACATTCGCAATTACATTTATCGTCAACTGGATGCTTAGACGAAAAATCGATGTAATCAATATGGCCGAATCCTTAAAATCAGTAGAGTAATGGAATAAAACCGCACAATAAATACTTTGTGATTTTATTGACAATGCATAAATATTTTACTATAATGGAATTGAGAAACAAATATTGTGGCTCCTGACGCATTTGGGTACGTCCCGGATGGAAAGGTGACGGATAAAATTTATAGAAACATAGTTTCCGTGCCTTTTGGCACGGAATTTTTATTTGTTACAAACATGGCACAGGTTAAGCACTTGGACTTAACCCCTACTCGTTTTAAGGAGGTGATCCTTATGGAAAATAGGATATCGGTTGTAAGTATTATTATTGAGGATACTGAGATGTCTTCAAAAGTAAATGAATTACTTCACAATTATAGTCAGTACATTGTTGGAAGAATGGGTATACCTTATAAGGATCGTGGTGTATCTATTATAAGTATTGTCATGGATGCGCCTGCAGATGAAACGAGTTCTCTTTCAGGGAAGCTTGGAATGTTAAAAGGAGTTAGCGCAAAAACACTTGTTTCCAAATATCAAGTTGAAAAGGAAGGATAATTATGAAAAAACTATTATCTATATTATTAGCGGTTGTTTTATTAACTTCGATACTTGCTGGATGTGGAGAAACAAAAGAGCCTGATGCTACTTCATCTCCAACAGTAAAAACCACCGAGGAGTCACCTTCAGAGCCACTTGACAACCCTAACCAGGACTCGGAAGACCCAGAATATAATCCGATTGATATCAGTATAGGCGGGATGACTGGCCCTACATCTATGGGAATGGTTAAAATAATGGAAGATAACGATGGCGGCACAGCTAAAAACAACTATAATTTTTCTATAGTTGGATCAGCCGATGAAATTACTCCTAAGCTAATAAAGGGAGAACTTGACATAGCTGCTGTACCGGCAAATCTGGCATCAGTACTCTATAATAATACTGAAAAGAAGATTCAGCTTCTAGCGGTCAACACATTAGGTGTGGTATACATAGTTGAAAAAGGTGAAGAAATTCAGTCCTTCGAAGACTTAAAAGGAAAAACTATTTATGCTACAGGAAAGGGTTCAACCCCTGAATATACTTTGCGATATCTTCTTTCAGAGCATGGTATAGACCCTGATAAGGATGTAAATCTTGAGTGGAAGAGCGAGCCTGCCGAAGCTGTTGCATTATTAAAAAATGCAGAAAGCGGCGTAGCTATGATGCCTCAACCATATGTAACAATTGCTCAAGGTCAAGTTGAAGGCTTGCGTATAGCCATAAATCTTACTGATGTGTGGGATGAATTAGATAGCGAAAGTGCCTTGATTACCGGTGTTGTAGTTGTAAGAAAGGATTTTGCGGAGGCTCATCCTCAACAAATAGCGGCATTCTTGGATGAATACAAGGAATCCATAGAATATGTTAATGCTAATGTAGCTGATGCTGCACAACTTATAGAGAAGTTCAATATATTCAAGGCGGCAGTTGCTCAAAAAGCCATTCCATATTGTAATATAACCTTTATGGAAGGCCAAGAAATGAAAAATGCTGTAGGGGGCTATTTAAGTGTTTTACATAGTCAAAACCCTAAAGCAGTAGGAGGCTCTGTACCTGAAGATGATTTCTACTACTCAAGATAAGCTTGGAAATAAGCGTAATAAGCGTATAATTGAAAAGTTTGCGGCAGTAGTTTTCGCGCTTGTTGTATGGCAGGTAGCTGCTATGCTTATTGGTGAACGTCTGTTTTTGGTTACTCCGATAACTGTTGTTAAGAGGCTTTTTAGCCTCTTAACAGAAGCAGATTTTTTTAGCACTATTACTTTTTCATTTCTGCGTATAGTTTTAGGTTTCTTCTTAGGATTTATTATAGGAATATTCATGGCGATTCTTGCAGGAAGGTTCCGTATTTTCAAAATAATCTTCTGGCCATATATGGTTACTATAAAGTCTGTTCCTGTGGCATCGTTCATAATTTTGTGCCTTATTTGGCTTACGTCTTCTACCCTTTCAGTATTTATTTCTTTTTTAATGGTGCTTCCTGTTATTTACACGAATATCCTTCAAGGCTTAGAGACCACTGACAACAAGCTCCTTGAAATGGCACAGGTGTTTAGGGTAGGCTGGTTTAAGAAGCTAAAATATATTTATCTGCCTCAAATTAAACCATACCTAATATCGGCTTGTAGTGTGGCTTTGGGACTGGCATGGAAATCAGGCATTGCGGCTGAGGTCATAGGGATCACTTTCGGATCCATAGGTGAAAAACTCTATGAGTCAAAAATTTATTACAGTACCGCCGACTTATTTGCTTGGACTGTAATTATAGTTTTATTGAGCGTAGCCTTTGAAAAGATAGTTCTGTTCTTAATCAAAAAGTTTTTTGCAAGATTGGAGAGATCGTAATATGGATATTGTTATTTCTGACCTTACAAAAAGCTATGGTGAGAATCTCGTTATTAATAAGTTTAACGGCGTTATTAAGTATGCAGAAAGAACCTTTGTTATGGGACCTTCAGGCTGTGGGAAGAGCACGCTAATTAATATTTTGATGGGGATTACACCTTACGACGACGGTAATATACAAGGTGTTCCAGAATTAAAGAGTGTAGTCTTTCAAGAAGATAGGCTTTGTGAGGCTTTTAATACAGTATCCAATGTTAAGCTAGTCTGCAGTAGCAAAGTAAAAGATGAGGAAATAATCTTTCATCTAGAACAAATCGGGCTTAAGGATGATATTAAAAAGCCTGTAATCGAGCTAAGCGGTGGAATGAGAAGACGAGTGGTGATAGTTCGGGCGATTTTAGCTGATAGTGAGATATTGTTCCTCGATGAGCCCTTTAAAGGGCTTGATAATGTAACAAAGAAAAATGTTATGTCATATATAATCGAAAACACCAAAAATAAAACCACAATTATAGTCACGCATGATATTGAAGATGTTAATGCCCTGGGAGGCCAAGTAATGGTCATGGGGGCAAGCTCTCGCTGACCTATTTCCTTGATTATTAATTCAACGGAATATCTTCTTGCATTGTCACTTCTTTGAAGATAAAATAGAATCATATTAATAAAGTAATTTGAGTACCATAATATCTTTTGAATTCCGACTTTGGATATATACAATTACATTATTCCTGTGAAAGCAATAGAAGCTTCAGGAGGTTTATGCCATGAAAAAAGTAGCATTGTTACTTTCACTGACTATTCTAACATCACTATTCACCGGATGCTCATTAAACATACCCTCAATCAAAGAAGCGGCAGATGTAATAGATGCCTATACCTATTACAATAAGACCGGTGATCTTCCACCTAATATCAATGAAGTACTAGAAAACTTTCAAATTGATTCTGATATTAAAGCCGATATTGAGTCGATATTGTCTAGCGACACCGATAAGACAATGCGGGATATTATAAAGTCAGCCTCTGAAGCGAATGTTTTAAAGCTTGCCAAACAATATTACGAAATGGCTACCCTAAGATAGAAGGGGATGTAAAAGGGGAATACAACCGGATTGTAACCTGGGAGCCTGATTTTAGAGGAAAGAAGGCATCCGAAAAAATGCTGAAAGTCCAAAGGGAGAATTCGGTCAATGTTGCAATGGCATTAAGCTACACAAGTGCAAAGAATTTTTATTTAGCCATGGCAGTCTCTGTTTTTTCATTGGATTCTAAAAATGCTATTGCTGCAGGGAATTTTGCTGCTGCTACAGCAGCTTATGCTGATGATTTAGAGCTAGATGGGGAAAACCCTACCGGGCTTCAAAAATACTATAGTGATGCAGAAAGCATATATCAATATGCGCTCATGCTTGCAGGCCAAGAGGGTAAAAAAGCACAGGAAAGTGATTATACCCGAGATGCACTCCCGTTGTTAGTGAGCCTTGGAAACCTTTATCTTGACGGTAATAAGTTAAATGAGGCCTATGCGTGCTTCCAAACAGCTCTTGAATTAGAAGAGGAATATTCTCCGGCTACAGAAGGCCTATTTAATACCTATATGGCAATGAAACAATATCAGAAAGCGCTGGATTTGCTCGCCGATTCTATGAATTATCCAGCTTTCGCTAGTGGCGCAAAAAAGACCGCGGAAAAAAGCCAGGCTGATTCAGAAAAGCCCCATGTTAATACACCTTCAATAGAAGAAGAGGTTTTAGAGCTTAAGCTTGACAGCTTTAATACTATTGATTCAGTCTCCGCTGCCGATTTTATTGAAGAAATTGATGCTGAGGCAAAGCAAAAGCTCGATAACCTAATAAAAGAAGTTGAGCAGCAAATGAAATATACTTCTCCAGACATCACGATTATCAGCCAGTACGGCAGCCTCAAAGCGATTAGCCAGCCATTAGGCGAATCGGCGATTGAAGCATTCGATGCTGGGCTGTCTCAGCTTTATGATGATCTCTATGAATTGGAAAGTAAAATTGAAGCAAGAGAACCTTCTGATGAAGCGTTTGATAGAGCTGAAGCACAAATGGAGAAATTTGTATTAAGACAGAATGCTGATTCAGATACCAGACATGGCTATTTTAAAGGATTAGCCATACTCCAACCGGAATATGCTATTTTCGCTATTAACCCATATGACTATGCAAATCCCATGGACATTTTGGTTCAGCGCCAGAATATTTCAAGCTTTCAAATAAAATTCAGTAATTACGTCACCTACTGTACAGTTGTAAATCAAAGAGTAATCAAAAATATAGAAGAAATAATTGATCAATGTAATGAAAAAATACCTCCGTTGTGGGAAGAAATGGATGATAAGATTTCAGACATAGATCCTGATGATCCTCAGAGGCTTATAAAGGTTCACAATTATCACGAAAGCTATTATCCCAAAATAAATGGAATGATGCAGGTATACTGGAATCAGGCAACATCCATAACTATAACTGCATATCAGCAGAAAATTAAAAAGTATGCTGAACAAATGTATAATGATTGTATGAAACACCTTATCCTAGTGTCAGATGATAATATTCGCCAGATGCTAGAAGAAAGACTACAAAGAGAATTGCTCAATACCCTATCAATAATTTTTGATTCCATATCTCAATCCTTTTCTTTTGTTCACTATGAGGAAGATTGTCACTGCGATATCGGTGCTTTAGAAAAATTAAGGGAAAAACTCGAAAATGAGCGTGAGAAACTTGCAAACGAACAGATAAAAAGGAACATGGATGCAAAAAAAATCTTTGAAAGCGGTGTGCTTGACGAAAATTCCGAGTATTATAAAAAGTGTATCAAGCCTTATGAGGTGACATTGAATACCCCATTTGTTAAGGGGGTTATAGGCCCATATAAGACCAAGTTCAAACTGGACCTTGATTTCGTGAATTTTGAAAGTAGCGAGAATCATATACGAAACACAACCACTTATAATGGGGGAGTAGAAATAGGAAAAGACGCTGCGGTAGGACCTGCTAAAATCGGTGCAAAGGCATATGTCAAGTTTACAGCAGTTAAAGGTGCCGATGGCGGATTTGCTATGGAAGATATCGATGTAACCGGAGGAGGCAAGGCAACACTGGAAGCTGGCTTTGTATCAGCAGAGGCCGGAATGGAAGCATCGGCAGTCCGGGGAACGAGGTCCTATGCTGGTTTCTCGGCGACAGCCGACAACTTTTTAGATGATGAGTTGAAAAAGGCCATGGGAACTTGGGCTCCTAAACTTAAAAAGGAACTTTGGAAAGGCGACTATCCACTATACTAGTAAGCTGCAAGAGGTGATTGATGTGTTGACATGCCCAAAATGCAAAAAAACAGTAAATGATAATAAATCTAAATTTTGCTCAGGATGTGGTGAGTTATTAAACTTAGGGGCAGTGAAGAAAGCCGGGGTAAGTAAAGGCACAGTCGGAGGAATGTTTTTAGTCAATTGCATTCCCGTGCTTGGCTTTGTTGCCGCCTTTTTATGGGCAAAAGCAAAGTTAAAAAGTGCAAAATTTAAATTGGTGTCAATCTCTGTGCTATTCTTGATTGTCAACATTGGTATAACACTATTTGTATATACATTTACAATAAACCAAATGAAAAATACTCTGGCTAAAGCAGCTGCAAACACCATGAGTACAGGCCCATCATATCCTAATAATCCCTCAAGCCCATTCGATGAAAATACTAATCCAGGGCAGGTTATTCCGGGTATGGATTTTGGTATGTCAGGGCAACCTGGCACGGATTATTCAGGCATGGAGGGTTGGGGAGACTATAATCCTGATGACTCGACCGTTCCCAACGATTATGAGAATAGCCAAAATTATATTGATTCCGATGGTGACGGAGATTATGACACTATTATTGACGAACAAGGCAATGAAATTAATCTTGAATCTATGATTAAAACAGATGAAGATGGAAATACGTATTACGATACAAATGGCGATGGAATATACGAGATCATGATTGATAACGAGGGAGTAATGCATTATGATCAGGACGGGGACGGCGAATATGAAACTAATTATAATATGCAATATTGAAAAGACAATTTCTCCTATTGACGAAAAAGGCCTAATGTTATAAACTTTAATATAATTTCATAAAGTTTAAAAAAGCAATGAAGAGAAGAGTAAGCGATTTAATGCATAAAAGAGAGTCCCGGGTGCTGTGATGGGATATGATAAGAATTGCCGAACATGGTCTTGGAGCTGCGCACCGACTACAATTACTGTATAGGCTGCGACGGGGGTGCCCGTGATAGCACGAGAGTATCGATTGATTTCTGTACTCGGTAAGGTTCGTATCGCGAGATATGAGCAAAACAAGGTGGTACCACGAAGTGAAAACTTGCGTCCTTGATGAATTACATCAGGGGCTTTTTTATTGCCAAATATTGATTTTGATGTACAATTGTTTTATGGCTTCATTTAAGGCCATAAATACTTTTGAATAGTTACGCCTTAGTTGATATGTAGATATATCGATCAAGCATATAAGTTATTACAAACGTATAGAAGGGGGAAAAGAATGTGAATGATATCCCTACCATTGAAATTAAAGAATTGAATAAGACCTTTGGCTCGGGCGAGAATGCGGTTGTTGCATTGGACGATATAAATATCTCCATATATAAGGGCGAGATTTTTGGTATTATCGGTTTATCTGGAGCGGGGAAAAGCACCTTGGTAAGATGCATAAACCTGCTGGAAAGGCCTACAACCGGAAGTGTAATATTTGAAGGCGAAGATATTACTGCCTCTTCAGATAAAGAGCTAAGAAAAGTGCGTCAGTCAATAGGAATGATTTTTCAGAGTTTTAACCTTCTTATGCAAAGAACGGCTCTTGACAATATTTGTTTTCCATTAGAAATATCCGGTCTTGCAAGAAAAGACGCCATAACTAGGGCGCGTGAGCTACTAAAAACTGTTGGACTAGCAGAAAAGGAAAAGGCTTATCCTGCCCAATTGTCGGGGGGACAAAAACAAAGAGTGGCAATTGCTAGAGCTCTTGCGACGAACCCGAAGGTGCTACTTTGTGATGAGGCAACAAGTGCTCTAGATCCTACAACTACCCAATCCATTCTCACACTTTTGAAGGAGCTTAATCAAAAGCTAGGTGTAACGATTATAATAATCACACACGAAATGAAGGTTATCGAGCAGATATGTAACAGGGTGGCCATCATAGACAATAGCCATATTGAGGAAATTGGCTCGGTGGACGATGTATTCCGTCATCCTAAAACTCTTGCTGCCAAGAAATTAATATTCCCAAAAGGAGATTTTTCAGAAACAATAATAGGCAAGGGAAAATACTTACGGCTTGTATTTGAGGGGAACTCGGCAGAGCGCCCTATTATCGCAAATATGATTTTGCAATGTGGGGCTCCAGTGAGTATAGTGTTTGCCAACACCAAGAACATAGACGGGAAGGTTTTCGGGCATATGGTTATTCAACTTCCAAATGATGAAGAAGTTGCTCGAAGGGTACTAACCTATCTTGATATAGAAAACATTACTTATTCGGAGGAGAAGAATTATGTTTAAGGAAGGACTTTTTTCGTTAATTTTTACAGGTCTCCTCGAAACCTTATATATGACACTGGTTTCAACGATCATGGCATATGTTATAGGACTTCCAGTGGGAATGTTTTTGGCTGTCACAGATAAAGAGGGGATAAAACCCATGCCTACAGTAAATAAGATTGTGGGCGGAATAGTCAATATTCTGCGATCGGTTCCATTTGTAATATTACTAGTTGCAATTATGCCATTGACCAGGTTAGTGACGGGAACAGCTATAGGCTCTACTGCCACTATTGTTCCTTTAGTAATTGCGGCAGCACCTTTTGTTGCCCGTTTAGTAGAAAGCTCTGCTAAGGAGGTGGACAGGGGCGTTGTAGAAGCGTCCCTATCAATGGGGTCATCAACCATGGAGGTTGTCTGGAAGGTTCTTCTGCCCGAGGCAAAGCCCTCTTTAATTGTAGGAGCGGCAATAGCTACTACTACTATTTTGGGATATACTACTATGTCGGGTTTTACCGGTGGTGGAGGTCTTGGTACCATAGCCATAAACTACGGATATTACCGTTCTCAGACCGTTATGATGCTCATAATGGTAGTAGTTCTGGTTCTAATTGTTCAAGTATTCCAAGAGGTTGGAAACTTTATAGCTAATAAATGTGACAAACGCATTAGATAATAAAAATATAATAAAGGGAGAAAGATTATTATGAAAAAGACAATAGGTATAGTTCTTATTTTAACCTTAATTCTTGCACTGCTTTCAGGATGTGGTACAAGTGCAAAAGATTCAACCATTAAAGTAGGTGCCAGCATAACACCTCACGCCGAGATTCTTAATGTTGCAAAAGGAATTCTAGAGAAAAAGGGAATCACTTTAGAAGTAATTGAGTTTTCGGACTATGTACAGCCTAACCTAAATGTAGAAAGCGGAGACTTGGATGCTAACTATTTTCAGCATATTCAATACATGAAACAGTTTAACATAGATAATAAAACACATCTCGTCTCAGTGGCATCTATTCACTATGAACCATTTGGAATCTTTCCTGGAAAAACATCTTCTATTGCTGATCTAAAGGATGGAGCTAAAATATCGGTTCCGAATGATGGAACAAACGAAGCTCGTGCCCTTATGCTCTTAGAAGCCCAGGGGCTTATCAAGCTTAAGGAAGACGCAGACTTTACCGCAACCATCTTGGATATTGCAGAAAACCCTAAGAATTTAGAAATAATAGAGATTGAAGCAGCTCAGCTTACAAAGACCCTGCAGGATGTAGATTTGGCTGTTATTAATGGTAATTATGCAATTCAGGCGGGCCTTAACGCTACAACCGATGCAATGGCAATCGAAGATAAGGACTCTGACGTTATAAAGAATGATTACATGAATATTCTTAGCGTCAAGGAAGGAAACGAGAACAACCCAGCTGTTTTGGAGCTGGTTAAAGTCCTTAAGAGCGACGAAGTTAAAGCATTTATTGAGACTAAGTACGAAGGTGCAGTAGTTCCAATGTTCTAATTACATATAAAGGTTTGTTAATTTTAAAAGGAGTCTTCAACCCAAATGAAGGCTCCTTTTTTGTACAGATTAGCACCTAAAGTTTGCAAGTGAGATTTCTAATTTGATTTTGAATAATCCTGCTCTCTTTGAAGCTGCTTTAGCTCTTTAGTTGCTCTTATGCCCATAGGCATTGCGAGAATAAATGTAGCTACATCTGAAAGGGGTTGGCTTAGCTGTATCCCCAGCAAACCAAATATTGGGGGAAGGATGAGAAGCAGTGGGAGGAAAAAGAGTCCTTGACGGGCGAGAGCCAGTATAGAAGCCTCTTTTGATTTGCCAATAGTTTGATGTAGCATATTGTTTAAGACAATCCATGATAATAAAGGGAACGTAACGCATTGTAGTCGCATAGCCAGTGTCCCAATCTCTATAACCTGTAAATCGTCTCGCTTAAAGGCAGCAACAATTTGAGGTGCAAAGATAAAAGCTGCTGTAGAAAATATTACTAATCCTATAGCAGCGACCTTAACACAGAACCAAAAGGCCTCTGAAACACGCTTATATAGCTTTGCACCGTAATTAAATCCACATACAGGCTGAAAGCCTTGGCCAAAGCCCAGCAAGGCAGAAAAGCCAAAATGTAATGCTCGTGTTACTATGGATATAGCTGCAATTGCGCTATCACCGTAAACACCTGCAGCTTGGTTAAGTACGATACCTGTGATGCTTGCCAGTCCTTGCCTATAGAAGGAGGGCGCACCAGTTACTAATATTTCCTTATAGATACTCCATTTAAGAGTTAAATTTTTAAATTTAATTTTGAGATTTTTGCCTCTGCCCGAAGCATATAATAAAAGACAGAAGCTTATGAACTGACTTATGCTTGTAGCAATAGCAGCACCAGCTGCCCCTAAGCCTAGTGTAAATATAAAAATTGGGTCAAGTATAATATTCAAAATTCCACCAAGGCCTATTCCGAACATAGAGTAATAGGCACTTCCCTGAAATCTTAAAATATTGTTCAATACATATGAAGACATAATAAAAGGTACCCCTAGAAGGATATAACGGATATAGTCCTTTGCATAGGTAATCATGGTTGGTGTAGCACCTAAAACTCGAACCAATGGATTAAGAAAAATTAATCCTAATAAGGTGAAGACAATTCCAATAGCGAAGGTAGTAAAAAAGCTAGTAGCGGCGACTTTAGCAGCTTCGTCAGTATTCTTTTGCCCTAGAAGTCGAGCAATATAATTCCCTGAGCCCATACCCATGGTGAATCCTACGGCCTGTACAATTGCCATGAGCGAGAAAGAAATTCCCACCGCTGCAGATGCGCTCGTGTTTAATTCACCGACAAAATATGTGTCAGCCATACTATATATTGAAGTTATTACCATGCTTACAATACTTGGGATTGCTAAATTTATGACCAGTTTAGGAATAGGCGTTTGAGTCATTTTAATGTATTTTGAATCGATACTATTCATGGTTTCCTCATTCTCTAATTGCTGTGAATAAAAAAGTATTTATTTATTGTATCTAATATAATGCAAAGCTTCAAGGGACAGATCATGGTATAAGAGACAGTAAGTAGTCCATTAAGAAAATTCCTATATTGAATAAGTACATTACTTGATATTTGGCTTGTATTAATAATTAGGATATTATACACTATATTTCGTAAGAAATAAGCATATCATAATTATGCTAAGCCATCTAGGTTAAACCATACGATTTATATTCGACTGTCATCTTGTATCTTATTGATTACATAATGCGATTTGCAGTAAATCATTTTTATTGTTTTCACATCAGGTGCGTAACATGTGCCTGATTTTTTGCACAAGGGAGCGAGCAGAATGTCTATTATAGAGCTATTTATTTTAGCTATTGGATTATCCATGGATGCCTTTGCAGTATCGGTCTGTAAAGGATTAGCCATGAATGATAAAGGATACAAGAAGGCAATTATAGTGGGGCTATGGTTTGGTGGCTTTCAGGCCTTGATGCCCTTGGTTGGATACTTTTTAGGGTCAAGGTTTCAAGAAGCAATTTCGGACTATGACCACTGGATAGCCTTTTTTCTGCTTTCAATACTTGGTATTAATATGATTAGAGAGGCTTTGAGCAAACCCGATGAATGTGATACAAAAAGTGCTTCTCTAGCCTTCAAGGTTATGCTGCCTATGGCTATTGCGACAAGCATTGACGCTTTGGCAGTCGGAATCACATTTGGATTTCTCAAGGTTACAATAATACCTGCTGTGTCCCTAATCGGGATTATGACTTTCGCATTGTCGGTACTCGGAACAAGGGTAGGATGCGCTTTTGGTATGAAATATAAGTCAAAGGCCGAGCTTGCGGGTGGAACAATACTAATAGTATTAGGATTAAAGATACTTCTAGAGCATTTAGGTGTTATATAAACTCTATCGTTAAATAAACCGCTTCTAACGATTCTATATAGGATACAGAAACTTTTGTATTTGCCTTATTCATTACCCATTAACTTAGCCTTTTTTAAGGCTATTACTATAACAGGTACTAGTACAATATGAAGTATTATACCGGGCAGAGCTGCTGTAAAAGCACCAGCTATAAATGCGCCTATTCCAAATTGTACATTCATGGCAACGAGTGAAATCGCAAACATAGCTATTCCCCATACTACTCTTCCAATAAGCATGGAAAGAATTAATGAGACATAGATATAGGGAATTTTCTTAGGTAGTGCTTTATATAGTAGTCCTGCCGCAAAACCATATGCAGCCAACTCGAAAGCCATGGCCAAACCCATAGGAAAAATCTGAGGCATATGAAAAATCGTACTTCGAAGCAAAGGTGCTATAAAGCCAACGATAAGGGCATATGGAGCACCGCAGACAAATCCACACAAAAGTACTGGTATATGCATAGGACTTAAGGCCTGACCAATCTCGGGGATTTGGCCTGTAAGGATAGGAAGTAGCAGTGCTATTGCAAGGAACATACCGGAGTAGGTTATTTTTTTAACTGTTGAATTCATAAGATTTCTCTCCTTAAATCTAATTTTACGAGCCGACGCAATCTAAACTATTAATAGCTGCGTGGTGAATAGTAAATATGTTGTTATAAAAAAATAAAAGGCATCGGCCATCTTCTGATGGATAATACCTTCATGGATAAATTACTCATATTATTCAACTAATGATTATTAGCAATATAATAACAACTACATAATATTTTTGCCGACTTCATGTCAAGCGCTAGATTATTTATATCATAACTGAATATAGAATTCAACTGATGCATGTAATGATTTAATAGATCACTTTATCTTTATAGTATTAAATAAATAGCTCCCCCTATAATACCGGAGCCGAGTATTATAAAAATGGGATTGGGCTTCCATTTTTGCAGCACAATTAGCGAAGCGGCAAATAGTATGACAGCAATATAGTTTAAGGATTCAAAATTGGTAGAAAACCCGTTTTCACCCCATAATGCCAATATAAGAATAGATAGTCCTGCAGATGCGATAAGGGCTGTAACAGCAGGGCGTAGTCCACCTAAAGCCCCTTGGACCACACTAAGATTCTTATACTTAAAATATAGTCGTGCCAAAAATAACACAATCAAAAAAGGAGGCAAAACACAACCAATAGTAGCTATTATGGTACCAGGAACACCTGCGATTCTGACGCCTACGAAAGCTGCGGCATTAATTCCAATTGGGCCAGGTGTCATTTCGGCTATAGTGAGCAAGTCGGTATACTCTTTGAGAGTTAGCCAACCGTGCAGATCAACTACTTGATTTTGGATCAGCGGCAAAGCTGCCATTCCTCCACCAAAGCTTAACAATCCAATTTGGAGGAAGCTCCAAAAGAGCTCTAGTAGTATCATTGTTTGCCACCTCCCTTTTTTGTACGCTCATGAAAAATTACTTTCAGGACGCCAATTAATCCGCTCAATAAAATAATAAATATCACATTGACCTTTAAGCAAAAGGTCATAATAAAAGCGCCTACCATTATAAGCACAGAGATTAATTCCTTTTTCTTAACAACGCTGCCACCTAGCTTTAGGACAGCATCAGCAATCACAGCAGCTACACCTGCTTGCATTCCCTTCATGATTGCACTAACTACAGTATTATTTATAAACGCATTGTAAAATACCGATATGATAGAAAGGATAATCATTGGTGGCAGGATTGTTCCTATAAGAGTAACTAGACCTCCAATTATACCTGCCATACGATACCCTACCAGTATAGAAGCATTTACAGCAACAGCTCCAGGAGCGGATTGAGCAATTGCAATCAGGTTCAGCATTTCGTCTTCTTCAATCCAGTTAAGGTTGTCAACAAACTTCTTCTTCATAAGTGGAATGATTACATATCCTCCACCAAAGGTAAATGCGCTTATATAGAAAGTGGAGCTAAAGAGCGTCCAATATATATGTTTCTTTTTATTCAAGGATCCTTAATCTCCTTTAAATTATCGTATTATATTTATGGCATCCATAGATGTTAAAGAGTATTAAATAATGAGGGATAATCAAGTGTCACTATTTTTAACAAGCTCTGAGAGCTTACTTATGGCATCATTAATTAGTGCTGAAATGGAAAGGTCAGGAACACCGGCAACGAGATTATCACACTTGTTAACGGGGATAAGTATTCGAACCGCATCGCTCTGTCCTACGGCTGTAGCCATTCTAGGCGTAATTTCTCCCATTAGTGAATCGGCAATAACTAATCCAATGGGACCAATAATAATATCAGCCTTTCTGCAGGCAACTATTATTGGGTTCTCACCGGTAGCAGCATAATCTGCACCCCCCTTTAGCATTGTAGAGGTAGCAATACCGTTAGTGCCTATGGCTGTAATCTCAATATTATCAAAGCGAGCTTTAATGGCCTCAATAAGCTGCTTGCCAAGCTTTCCACCCTGTCCATCTACAATTAAAATATTGTAAGTGTTATTTGCCTTCATATTCCCTCCAAGCATATAATTCTGAATAAATATATCATACCATAAGCCATCAATCCTTTAGTATAGTGTATTGCAAATAATATTATTAGTAATATCAACGCATGCAATCATCCACTATTACAAATATGTTATTAGGGCGATAAACCTAAATGTTGGACACTTCCTAGAGTAGATTCGGAAAAGGCAATCACCACAATGACTAATTTAAGAGCGTATGTAAAAAGGCAAAAATAAATGAAAAGGTAACAGTGAATTGGCTGTTCCGCTCGTTTGCAACATATTTGCTGGAAAGTGGTGTTGACCGTAGATGTATTCAAGAAGTACTGGGATACGAAAGCTCAAAAACTACTGAGATTTATAAGCATTTAAGAATTAAAGAAATTAGACAAATCCGTAATCTGCTTGACGATTCACGGGTATAGAAATATTATATATATATGGAATATACAAACATGTTTTTACATAACAATCCAAGACATGAGTATTAAATGAATACAAATTGGTTCAAATTCCTTACAAAAATCTGTTTAGGGGGATCAGAGTATGATAGAAAAAGTAGCATATAACTGCGACGTAATAAATTTATAGGTTTTATACTTGGTAAATAACAAAGAGAAAGCGAGGATTTTTATGATGGATTTAGAACAATATCGATATGATTGTGCTGTGAAACAAAAGAAGGGAATACACTTTATTATTGCA
>CAYMAE010000011.1:6267-46698 GCA_964388375.1 uncultured Ruminiclostridium sp. | reverse complement strand
GTATCAGACGAAACTCTTGACACTCTAAGCAAAGGCATAGTAATTTCTGATGACGAGCCTGGTGTTGCAAGTATCGAAGTAAAGGAAGAACTTACATTAGATCCTAAGAATACAACGATCAGTGCAGCTACGCTTACTGACAAAATTGAACTTAAAGTTAAAGATCAGTATGGCGTTGAGATGAAGAACGAGACTCCTTCATATAAGATTGCTTCTATAGTACCTAATGCTGATGGATATGCAGACAACAACTTCAAGGTTACCGGTAATGACGGTGCAAATCCTAGTATTGTTGGTGCTGAAAGAGGAGATACGTTTGTAGTTACAGTTAAGGTTGGCGGCGAGACAGCAACCGTTAAGGTTACAGTAGGCGCTGATGAAAACGCTAACATTACTGGTTCTATGAGCAACTACCTCAATAAGTTAATTAGTGGCTATATATATGAAGATGAAAAAGAAAACAAAGTAGTTATAGAAGGGTTAGAAGAGCAAAGAATTGCTGGTTTACAATAATCCATAGCTTGCACGATTAACTAAATCGTGTAAAAACTAAAACTTAACAGCGGCCCCGGAAAGCAAAAGCCTTCCGGGGCTGCTTTTCGTTCTAAAATTAATCTTATGTTGCAGTTGTGTTGTTCATATTGCTCTAGCAAATGGGTGGTGATATAATTTAGGTAATAGTAAAGTAGCCCGTAATAAGTGGCATAGCAGTACTTGTTTACCTATGAAAAAGGAGGGTTTTATAATGCGAAACCTAAAAAAATTTTTAGCAGTGATACTTACAGTTGTATTACTCACATCAATGACAATTCCTACTCTTGCAGCTGTTGTGAATACAGAAGAGGCTCTCAAGCTACAAGCAATTGGATTAATGGCAGGAGGCCCTGCAGATCTTAAATTAGATGAGGGCTTAAACAGGATTCAAGGCCTCACCTTTGCAATTAGGGCAGCTGGAAAAGAGGCTGAGGCATTATCGATGAGCGACAGCGAGGTGCAGTCAATTTTAGCCTATGTAGTGGATAAAGATAAAATCCCAAACTGGGCGAATGGTTATGCACATAAGTATGTTGCTTATGCAGTAAAAAATAAATACACCCTTGGTACCGATAGCTCAATACTACCTAAAGTAAAGTTTGGACCAAATGATTCTATAAGCGGCACATCTTTTATGGTGTTTTTAATGAAATCAGGAATGGGGTATGGCGAGGTTAACACCGCAAATGTTGTGGGAGAAGCAATAGATGCAAATATTGTTACAGCTTCCCAGGCAATAAATTATGGCACAAAGCCCGAACTAATTCGAGATGATGCGGCAGGTATTCTTTATACAGCTACAATGTCCGGGATAAATTCCGATGGGCGTAAACTAATTGATACTCTTGTTCAATCAGGCTTTGTTAAAAAACAAAATGCCCTTGATGCAGGCTTTATTAAAGAAGAGGTAGAAATAATTACTATGACAGCAAAGCCTCTGGGAGCTCGCAAGATTGAGGTTTTCTTCAGTCAGGCTATAGACACCTCTAAAGCAACCATAGATATTACAAGGGATTATCTAAAACCCTCAGTAAAAGCTATTACCTATAGCAATGATAATAAAACCGCAACAATTGAATTTAATTCAGATTTAACTGATGGAAATTATCTTGTAACTGTAACCGGAGTAAATAGCACTGTATTAACAGCAACTGTAAGCATGGCTCCTTCCAAGCTTACAACTATAAAATTTGCCAGTGATGTAGCTGTTAAGAGGGGTAACGATGTTACCGTGAGAGTAATTGCAGAAGACCAGTATGGTGATGATGTTACCTCAAGATTATATAATAGCACGATAATTGCTTCACCTGCCGGAAGTGGTACTTCAATAGCAAACGGAGTAATAACTGTTAAAGGAACCTCCACAGATACCTTTAAAGTAGATTCTTATGTAGTAATAACAATTGTTGATATTACATCAGGAAAGTCAGAGTCTAAAAACTTTAAAGTGGCGGCATCTGCATCAGTGTCAAACATAAGCTTTGGTGATATAACCTCAGATGACGAAGATTATAAAAACAGTACGATCGATGTTACCGCAATGACAACTAATGCGCACAAATACTATCTACCTGTTAAACTAACAGATCAGAATGGAAATGTTATTGGAGCTGAGGATATTGGCAATGTTCAGATTTATTCAACCAATCCTCAAGTAGTAAAATTAGATGATGTACCTATTGTAAACCATAAAGATAAGGGAACGGTTATAAAATTTAAGGACACAGGGCTGGATATAAACGGAAACGCTTTAATTGTCGTTTTTGTCCCCACAACAGGCGCAACAGCCACTAAGACCATAGAAGTATTATCAGATCCTAAAATCGACAAGGTTATTCTCTCTGCACCTACAGGTACTATTAAACAAGGTACCCCGGTGAAATTGCCGATTTCAGTAGTAGACCTCTACAATAATGCGGTTGCCCTTAAAGATATTGAATTTAGTGGATCTGGCAGCACTTTGATTTTGAATAAGAGCACAGTTTTAAATGCCAACGGTGCAACCTTTAATATTGAGAAGGATTATGCAACAGGTGCAACAAATATTATGATTACACCTACAGCAAGTAATATCGTAATTACAGTAACCACAGCCACCAGTAATTTTAATCATCTTAATTTGACAGCCTTAGAGGCATCTATTCCGAAGGCGATATATGGGATAAAGTCGGATTTTGCCTCAATGCTAACAAATGATTCAGGTCTATCCACAAAGATAGAGGGCAAGGTAATATTTACAGACCAATATGGAGATCAAATGCCTGCTCCTGCATACAAAGCTGTTAGGTCAAATTACTCATCATATTATTATGTTATTTCCAAAAAGACCGGCCTTGGAAGTACTGTTTTCGATGCAAGTACAGGGACAATATATGCTACCAAGACACCCGGGACAGATACTTATGTAATTGAACTACTGGACCAAAACTCCAAAGTGATTGACACCGAGGACATTAATATCAGAGTAATTAACCCCAGTGACATAACATCCTTTGGAATTGATGAATTAGATAGCTTTTATACAGATATAGCCGGGATAGCAACACATAGGCAAACTGTTACCATTCATGGATTATATGATTCTAAGAGAGTAGTCATTAATCAAAATATGATTGTTAATATCAGTGCCTCGAATGGATTAACCGGATTTGATTCAAACACAAGGATTTATACACCGGTGAACATCAACACAAACGGACAAGACAAAACCGCTATCCTTACTGTATATGTAAACAACGGTGCCAGATTAATCCCCATAACCAAGGAAGTAGTATTCAGCGACGCAATGCCACAGGCAAAAGAAGTTATGGTAAAATACGATGGCGTTACCGTCAACACTGATTCGATTATTATTCCATATAATGATCTAAACAACAGATCTTTGCTCAATCTAACAGGAGATAATAGCAAGCTGTCAATAAGCGCAAAGGATCAATATGGAGTAGAACGATCCATTACTTCTTATAACTTTGTTGTAACGGGAAATAATACATCTGGAATAGTAAGCAGCGTAGGATATGCCACAGGCTTTACAGCAGCCGACAGAGGTAAATCCTTAGATGTGAATGTGTTTATTGATAATCTCTACAAAGTTCTGAAGATAACAATTGAGTAAAAAGACACTATGAATGTCGAAGAATGGCAACTGAAACATACTTGTAAACACCTTGACATAGACTTTTCATGTAATTGCCAATAAATCTTCACATTACTATGTTACTATTGTAATATGCATAGTGCCGTATAATTTGAATGGCGTAATGCAAAGCCTTTCTTAAGGATTCTTTTATATAAAGAATGAGAGAGCCCTACTAGCTAAGTGATAACTCGCTTAGAAGGAGGGTTCTTTCATTAAGTAGCTTAAGTAACACAAGGGGACGCTTCCTTGCAGGAGGCGTTTTTCTTGGCTACACGCAACATTAGATAAAGGAAGAGGAAATGATAAACCCATACATGGAACAAGCCCTACTCGAGGCAAAGAAGGCCGCGAGAGATGGAGAGGTGCCAGTAGGAGCTGTAATAGTAAAGAGTGGCAACATAATCGCGAGAGCCCATAACCTAAAAGAGACAGATAATAATGCACTAGCTCATGCCGAGGTCATAGCTATTGATGAGGCATGCAAAAAACTAGGGACATGGCGCCTAGATGATTCGGAGCTGTATGTCACCTTAGAGCCTTGCCCCATGTGTGCAGGAGCTATAATAAACTCACGTCTAAAGGCCGTATACTTTGGAGCATATGATTCAAAAGCGGGAGCATGCGGTTCAGTTGTCGATTTATTAAAAAGAGGGGTGTTCAACCATTCACCGGATGTATATTCTGGAATAATGGAGGATGCCTGCCAATCAATACTAACAGAGTTCTTTAAGAATTTGAGGGGAACTTGATTTACCCACAGAAATGCATTATAATAAATTTCACATATGTCAGCTAGAAAGCCTACTGAAGAACTACTAGATAAGCTACTGCTTGCTGATATTTAAGATTATTTTGGAGGGTTGTCCGAGAGGTCGAAGGTGCGAAACTCGAAATTTCGTGTCGGTGCTGAGCCGACCTAGGGTTCGAATCCCTAACCCTCCGCCAATAAATCTCCGATTTCCTCAGTTTGAGGGAAGTCGTTTTATTCTTCTAGGTATCCAGCTAAAATCTTGTGCAAGCTGATGCTCCTATTATTATGTATCGCGAAATTAGAGAAGAGCTAAAAAACAAGACAACAAAATAAACTTACGCCTTTTTAAAGGAAAAAATGATAAGCTAGGATAGTATTTAAAGACCTATCTGCTAGATTAGGGGGGGACAAGCATGAAGTTACTCCATATCGCCGATTTGCATATTGGAAAGCGACTAAACGAATTCAATTTAATAGAAGACCAAAGCTATATTCTTGAGCAGATTATAAACATTATCAGGGACGAAAACCCCGATGGAGTACTCATTGCAGGAGATGTCTATGATAAGAGTCAGCCTTCGGCTGAGGCAGTGGAGCTGCTTGATTGGTTTTTGACGAAACTAACTGAGCTAGGTCAGCAGGTTTTTATGATTAGCGGAAACCATGACTCGCCTGAGCGTCTTGGCTTTGGAAGCCAAATTTTGAAAAAGAATGGTCTACATATAGCCGGTGTATTTGACGGTGCTATAAAAAGGGTTTTGTTAAAGGATCATCATGGGCTCGTCAACATATATCTACTTCCGTTTATAAGGCCAGCTATGGTAAGGCCTTATTTTGACGAACAAATTGAATCATATGATAAAGCGGTTCAGAAAGTAATATCGGCAGCCAAAATTAATACTAACGAAAGAAATGTGCTGGTTGCACATCAATTTGTGGTAAAAGGAACACAGTTGCCGGAACAATCTGAATCAGAGTATCCGTCGGTCGGAGGATTGGACTATGTAGATGCATCGGCCTTTAAGGAGTTTGATTATGTTGCCCTTGGACATCTGCACCGATCTCAAAGCGTTGACTCGGGCAGAGGATTTTATGCCGGATCACCTTTGAAATACTCTGTCTCTGAGGCCACAAATAATAAGTCGGTCATGATAATAGAACTAGACGGTAAGGAAAGCGAAATTATAAAAAGGAAGATAAAGCTTACCCCTAAAAGAGATTTGCTCAGGATCAAGGGAGATATTGAAGTTATACTAAATACGGCAAGAGAACAACCACAGAAGAGCGAAGACTATATCTACGTCACGCTAACAGATGAGGAAGATATTTTTGATCCTCTTGGGCAACTTAGACAGGTTTTTCCCAACCTTATAGGTATTGACTTTGAAAACAGCAGAACAGAGCAGCAAGTTTCTTCTTCGCAAATCGCGGCAGCTCAGGACCTTGAACAACTAACCCCACTGGATTTGTTCGTTACATTTTATCAATTACAAAATGATAAAGATTTGAGCTCCGATCAGTTAAAAGTAATGAAGGATATATTTGATGAAGCTAGGGGGGATAGTGTATGAAGCCACAAAAGTTAGTGATGAGCGCATTTGGCCCATACGCAGGCGTTGTCGAATTGGATTTTACAACCTTTGGAGAAAGTGGTTTGTTTCTAATTGCGGGTGATACTGGTGCTGGAAAAACCACAATATTCGATGCCATTACTTTTGCCCTATATGGAGATGCCAGCGGCAGTTATAGATTGACAGATAGCCTAAGAAGCGATTTTGCAGACAACGAAACTAGGACATATGTTGAGCTTACATTTTTACATAGAGGAAAAATATATATCGTAAAACGAAATCCACGCTATGAGCGTGCCAAAAA
Source organism: uncultured Ruminiclostridium sp. (assembly GCA_964388375.1). Classification (GTDB taxonomy): domain Bacteria; phylum Bacillota; class Clostridia; order DSM-8532; family DSM-8532; genus DTU059. The sequence continues at coordinate 40,399 of CAYMAE010000011.1, read as the reverse complement.
GAGGGGCGAGGGCACTACAACTCAAGGCATCGACGGCGAGCTATTGCTGCCAAGTGGGGACATTATTTCAGGCTTTCATAATGTTACAGAGAAAATTATCAGTATCTTGGGTCTTGAAGTTGAGCAGTACAAGCAAATTGCAATGATTGCTCAAGGAGAGTTCTTTGATCTTCTTCATGCCAATAGTGCAGATCGTGGAGCTATTTTTAGACGTGTATTTAACACCTATATTTATAAATCGGTACAAGATACTTTGAAAGAAAAAACCAGAGATTCCAAAGCTGAATTAAAAACAATAGATGATGAAATTATTAAGAATATCTCAAGGATATATCGCTCTGATAGTGAGCAAGGAAAAGAGTTATCGGCTCTGATAGGCGAAGTAAAAACTGCCCACGCAGTAAAGGATATTCTTCCAAAGCTCGACTCTTTTATTATAGAGGACACATCAATTAATAAAACTACAAAAAAAGAGGCTGAAAGCCTAGAAAAGGGCCTAGAAAAGAAAATCGAAGAGATAACTCAGGCCACATATATCAACAAGGCTTTTGAACAACTAGAATTAGCTGAAGATAGCCATAATAAGCTTATCAAGAAACAAGATGAACATAATAATCAAAAGAAGGAATTGCTAGATGCTAAGCAAGGTCAGAAAGTCTATCCTTTAGAAACTGCATATCTAAGGGAGCTTGAAGTTAAGAACCAGACACAAAAGAATATTGAGAATCTTGACAAGGATATTATTATACAGGAAAAAGAGAGGGGAAAAGCTAAAATTGCATATGATGCTGAGGAAGCAAAAGTACCCGAGTCTGAGAAGCTTGCGTTAGCAATTGACAGAGTTAAAAATCTGCTTCCTAAGTATGATAATTTTGAAACGCTTAAAAAAGAGCTTGATAAGCTAAGGAAGAATGAGTCAGAAGCCAAGAATTCTTTAGACAACCTATTAAGTCAGAAGACTGAAAATATAGGCAAAAAGAATAGTCTTAATAAAGAGCTTGAGAGCCTTTCAAATATTGAAGTAGATCTTACCAAATGCCAACAAGAGGGCATAAAGCTGGAGACTGAGAAAACAGAATTACTGAACATCAATGACGCCATATCAGACCATAATAGATTAAGAGCAGAGTGTGACAAGCTACAAAAAACATTTAGAGAAGCTGACGAGGAATTTACACTTATAAGTAACGAATATGTTCAAAAGGAAAGTGCTTTTTTAAGCCAGCAGGCTGGTATCCTTGCAGAAACACTTGAAAACGGGAGACCCTGCCCGGTATGTGGATCTACAGCTCATCCTCAAAAGGCTAAAAGGCCCGAGAACACTCCTAAGGAATCTGAAATAAATGAACTAAAAGTGAAAACAGATATTTTACGAAGAAATAGGCAGGAAGCTAGTGATAAAGCCTCAAATAAACAAGGAGAAATCAGGGTTGATAGGGATGGACTAATAAAGAGCGCAAAAATATATTTTCCTGAAATTACAGGCGAAGGTAGGTTTGAAGAACGCTTAGAAAAGCTTTCAAAATTAATAGAAAACGCATTATCAGCAAATAGAAAGAAAAAAACCGAAAATGATGATTTGCTTATTCATATAAAGAAAAAGGTTGACTGTAAAACACAATGTAAGAGCCTACTTGCCGATATAGAGACCTCTTTAGAAGGGCTAAATAAAGATAAAGAACAAAAAGAAGCAGAAAGCAACAAAATCATCTCGCAGATTGCTTCTAAAGATGGGCAGCTAAAGGAGATTAAGCTGACACTAGAATATAAAGACAAAGAAGAGGCCGAAAAATCAATAGAAAACTGGACAGTGAAGCTAAGTGAAATGAAAAAAGCGCTGAAAGATAAGAAAGAAACATATCAAGATATTAACGGCAAGATAGAAGCAAGCCAAGCCCTTTTAAAGGATGCCAAAGAAAGGTTAACTACTGCGGCCATGGATACAGAACAGGCGCTTTCAAACTATAATAAAAAGCTTATAGAATGCGGATTTCCTAGTGCAGAGATTTACAAGCAAGCATATAAAACCGAAGATGAAATTAATAAATTAGAAATATCAATTGAAGAGTATCAAAATAAATTAAAAGCTGTTAAGCAAGATCTTATGCGGCTCAAAAAAGAAACCGAGAACCATAATAAGCGTGACATAGAATTATTAGAGACACAAAAGCAAGACATGGAAAAGAGCAAGAATAGACTCGATGAACAAATCCAGGAGATAAAAATGCGATTATCAACTAATTCAAGTATTTTAGAGGATTTGAAAAACGCCATTAAGACAGCTGAGGATAAACAAGAGAAATATTTGATTTTAGATAATCTTTCGAGAACAGCAAATGGCGATTTAAGTGCCCAACAGAGATTCGCCTTTGAGCAATATGTACAGGCTACATATTTTGAGCAAATATTGGTTGAAGCAAATAAAAGGCTTAAGATTATGACAAACAGCAGGTTTAAGCTTCTTAGAAGAGAGGAAGCAAGGGATTTACGAGCTCTAACGGGCTTAGAAATTGATGTTTTAGATAACTATACCGGAAAAATACGAACGGTGAAGTCGCTGTCAGGCGGAGAATCTTTCAAGGCATCTCTTTCTTTAGCTTTGGGACTTTCAGATGTGGTACAAAGCAATGTTGGAGGGATAGAAATTGACACTCTCTTTGTTGATGAGGGGTTCGGGGCTCTAGATGCTGAATCCATTGAGCAGGCAATAAAAACTCTGGTGGGGCTTACGACAGGGAACCGTATTGTGGGCATAATATCACATGTAAATGAGCTAAAGGAGCGAATTGATAGACAGATAGTAATAAAAAAGACTAATAAAGGAAGTAGTATAGAGCTAGTTATAAACACATAATTTCCACGTATCGGGCCATAATAAGTTTTATTTATATAACTTAAAAATAGGGGTCCGATTATGATTAAAGAGAAAGATACTAAAAGTAAAAAAGATGAGAAGCTTAAAAAAAGCTTTGAAGAGAATTTAAAGACTTTTGAAAAAGTATTTGAGGGCGACGGCGGCTTTACAGCTAGATTTTTTATGAACCGCGAGGAAGGTCGTACTAAGTTCTGTATTATGTATATTGAAGGGATGGTAGATGTTGAAACTGCTAATAGAAACATTATCCAGCCCATTATTCAACGCCCCCTGCCTAAAGATTTTATGGGCAATATGGATTCAATACTAAAACGCGTGATATTGAGTAATCATGGGGAAAAAATAAATGGCATAGATGAGCTTGTCATAAGAATTATTCGTGGCGAGAGTGTGCTTATAATGGAGCACTGTAACGAGGCTATTGCCATATGCACTAAGGGCTGGAAATCAAGAGGTATTACAGAGCCCGAAAACGAAAAGACTCAAAGAGGTTCTAGGGAAGGTTTTGTAGAACCTATTCTTGTTAATATATCTTTAATACGAAGAAGGTTGGCGACGCCAGACTTAAAAGTTAAGACGGTGGTTATCGGGACGGAATCTAGGACGGATGTGGCCGTCTGCTATCTTGATAGTATAGTTAACAAACAAATCTTAGAAGAATTGTTAGATAGACTAAGCAAAATTGACTATGATGGAATTATTGGATCGGGATATCTTACTGATTTAATTCAAGATTCACCCAAATCACCCTTTGAAACAATCGGGGACACCGAAAGGCCAGATACAGCAGCTTCACGAATGCTTGATGGCTATATTGTTGTTATTGTGGATGGAACGCCAACCGTACTAGTACTACCATTTTTGTTTGAAGATTATTTCGTAAATATTGAGGACGAGTATATAAATTATTATTTTGCATCATTCAATAGGATTATTAGATTACTCAGCTTTATTATTACCATAACATTCCCAGCACTTTATGTAGCGATTCTGACCTTCCATCAAGAAATGATTCCATCCTTCTTGCTTATTAGTTTATCGGCGGCAAGAGAAGGCATTCCTTTTCCTACTATTATTGAAACCTTGGGCTTGCTTTTTGTCTTTGAGATTTTAAGGGAGACCGGTATAAGGGTATCCCTCCAAGTTGGACAGTCCCTTAGTATTTTAGGTGCTCTTGTTTTGGGGACGGCAGCAGTAGAGGCGAGAATTGTAAGTGCGTCTGTAATTATAATAGTTGCAGTCTCAGGGCTAACGGGCCTTTTAAATAAGAAAACAAAGGGTCAAACAATAATAATTACACTGATTTTTGTCTTGCTTTCAGGATTTATGGGTCTGTATGGCTTAATGTTCGGTAGTTTAGGGCTTGTCGTTCATCTTTGCTCGCTCAGGTCATTTGGTGTGCCTTACATGTTGCAATATACATCACTAAGGCCTGAGGATATCAGGAAGGCCACCACAAGACCCCCATTGATAAAGAATAATAAACGTCCGGCCTTTATTAGTGGATGGAATAAGCGAAAACAAAATCAGAATCAGAATCAGAATCGGAAGCAGGGTGGTGGATAGGATTAAGGCTAGAAAAATTGCAGTTATAGTTTCGTTGATTCTCATAATGCCTTTATTAACAGCTTGCTGGGGCTATAGAGAAGTAGACAAAATGAGCATTGTAGTCGGGGTTGCCATCGACAAAGGTACTACAGACAAATATTTAGTTACCTATGAGGTTGTAGATTTCTCGCAAATGAAGGTCGAGGGTAAAGCCAAATCTATACTAGTTAAATCAGAAGGCGACACCTTGCTTGAAGCATCTAGAAATGCAATAAGCAAAAATTTTCCGAGGCTTTATTTTGGACATAGCACAATCGTTGTAGTAAGTAAAGAAATTGCAAGTGAGGGTATATTGGATGTGATAGATTCCCTCTGCAGAGATAACGAAACAAGATTGAGCATGCATCTATTAGTTTCAGAGGAAGAAACAGCAGGGGAACTGTTGAAAGTAAAGCCATTAGATACAGCACTTTTATCAACAGAAATAAATAATATTTTAATCGAGGAAAAATATCTTTCCAAAGCAATTCCCTTCCAGACATATGAGTTTGTCAATTGTGTTATGGACCAGGGCATTTCATGTGCTATGACAACTGTATGCATTGAAAAAAAAGAAGAGGAAGAGCTAATAAAGCTTTGTGGAACTGCCGTTTTCAAGCATGATAAGCTTCTGGGATTTATAGATGAGGAAGAAACAAAGGCCCTAAGCTTCATCCTGGATAAAGTCAAAGGTGGGGTTAATGTTGTAAAAATTGGATCGGGAGATGATGAGAGCAGGTTCTCATTAGAAATAATAAGGAGTAATACAAAACTAAAGCCAACATTTAAGGATAAAAAGTTATCAATTGAAATAGATGTTAAAGTAGTTGTTACTCTTGGTGAGCATATATCAAATAAGGATTATGGTACTGAAGAGGGAATAAAGCAATTGAGCAAGGTTGCAGAGGAACAGTTAAGGGATGATTTGGAGCGCCTTATAAATAAGATTAAAACAGAATATGTATCAGATATTTTTGGGTTTGGTAATTCTGTATATAAACACTATCCAAAATTATGGAAGGAAATTAAAGATGATTGGGATAATGAATTTAAAAACATAGAGGTCTCGATTAAGCCAGAAATAAAAATATTAAACACTGGGATACTAAATAAGTCCATCAAGATTGGAGAATAGCAATGTTAATCACGCTTAGCTTTATAATAATAGGCTCAGTATTTGCAACTCAGGACCTTAAGCCTCTTTATAAAAATGAAGAATGGGTTAGCTTCTTTTTATATATAGCACTTTTGTCATTTGGCTTAATAATAGCGGTTTTAAGTGATTTAAAAGTGCCAATACCAAATCCAGTTGACCCTATACAAAAAGCTATTGAATTCATTTTTGGATTGGAATAGTAAGAACAACGCTACCAAATTTTTGTCACCATGAACAAAAGAGGGATGGATTCCATGGAAAAAGAAGTTCTTAGTCAAAAACAGGTCATAATTATTATGTCAGCCTTTATAGTTGGTAGCTCTGCAATTATTGGAACAGGCTTAAGCGCAAAGCAGGATTTTTGGATAGCATATCTAATTTCCCTGGCTATAGCGGCAATAATAATCCCCATATATGCAAGAATATCAAAACTGTATCCACAAGAAGAGTTTTCTACAATATTGAATACCTTGTTTGGTAAAGTTGGAGGCAGAATAATTATTTTACTCTACTCGTGGTATGCCTTTCATTTGATGTCATTGGTGTTAAGAAATTTTTCTGAGTTTGTGAGTATTGTTTCTCTGAACCAGGCCCCGTCTTATATTTTTGCTTTTGTTGCCGTAGTAATAACAATATTGACCATTAGGAGCGGAATTGAGGTTGTGGGAAGAGTACTTTCTATCTTCTTCCCATTATTTATAATTATAGTAATTATAGTCAGCCTCCTATCTATAAATCTATTTAATTTTGATAATTTATTACCTATTTTATATGATGGACTAAAGCCGGTCTTAAAAACATCTTATTCTCTGTTTGCATTTCCTTTTGCTGAGACAGTTTTATTTTTATTTATTATGGGGAGCATCCGAAAAAGCAGCAGTCCATATAAGATATACTATACATCGCTTCTACTTGGAGGAGTATTACTAATATGCATTGCTTTTATAACGGTTTTGATTTTAGGGATACCAAATATATTATCACAAAAGTTCCCAAGCTATGTTGCGGTTAGGCTAGTCCATATCGGTGACTTTCTACAAAGAATTGAGGCTTCGATAGCAATCTCGTATATGATCACAGGATATACTAAGAGCTGTGTTTGTCTATATGCTGCAACAAAGGGATTCGCAAGTGTATTTAAAATAAAGGATTATCACAAAATTGTTGCACCAATAGGGCTTTTAACCGTACTATACTCTATCATCATATTTGATAATGATATTGAAATGTTTTATTGGGCAAAAAGTATATATCACTATTATACAATTCCTTTTCAAATCATCTTTCCAATCATTATTTGGATAACTGCCGAGATAAAAACTAGACGGAAAAAGAATTTAGCTGGTGCTTCTTAAAAGTATTTAAATAACACACACAAGCGCAACACACAGAAGCATTGGCTATTTCTATACCAAATAGATATGATATTCAAACATAGTATTATAAATGGCATCTCAGAATCATGTAACCTCCTATAGGCTTGTACAATATACTGATAATAGGATGGGTATTCATCCTATTACTAGAAAGCAGGGGGGAGGTGAAATATATGTATTCATGCAAAAAAATACTATGTATTGGTGCTATCGTTTTAGGTCTTATTTTAATAGGGCTTGGTGTTTTCCTTTTGACGACGGGTTTTCCCATTGATGCAATAACAATCGGCGTTATAGTAGGTGGTATACTGCTATTGATTACTGGTTGCATTAAAAAATGTATTAATATACCTGGGCTACTATGCTTATTACTTATTCTTATAACACTATTTTTATTAATTACAGGTGTTCTTGCAATTATATTTGTAGGAGCAATAACCATTGGACTAATTTTAATTAGTATAGGAGTTTTGGCTTTACTACTTACAACAATCTGCCTTATAAACACATGCTGTTGCAAAACCTAACGACCTTAAATGTCTATTCAAATTGATCTAGTTATTGGAGGGATAGTGAGTCTCACTGTCCCTTCGATCTATATTGTTTACAGTAGTAGGGAGGGTGGTATTTGCATAGAGCCCTTGAAAGACCGATATGTTTTGGCATATAATAGAAATAGTACATATGCTAGAGAGGTGAGGTATAAGAATGGCAAGAGGCGGAGGAGGCAGTCGAGGTGGAGGAGGCAGTCGAGGCGGAGGTTCTGGTGGTAGCCGAGGTGGCGGTGGCAGAATCGGCGGCAGCAGCTCTAGAAGCCGAGGCGGTGGATTTTCCGGTGGTTTTGGGGGCAGTAGCCATAGACCTGGCAGCTCATTTAAGCCGAATTCACATAGACCTAGCTCACATAGACCTAGTAGTTATAATGGATACCACAGGCCATACCAATCTGGGCCAGTATCTTTTAATAGCAGTTTAGGATGCCTAATCTTTATAGTTGCAATAATTATAATTATAATATTAGTCGCTACTCTTGAGTTCAAGGGCAGCGGTGGATTTAGCTCAAATGAGATAACACAATCCACAACAAATCGTGAGCCATTACCTAAGGGAATGGTTAACGAGACCGGCTATTATACTGATGAGAATGACTGGATAAATAATAAGACCCTACTTCAAAAAGGTCTTAAGAATTTTTATAACAAGACGGGTGTGCAGCCCTACTTATATATTACAGACTCAATTAACGGAACGCATGACCCTGATATGTCACAGCTAACTTTTTTTGCAGAACAACTTTATGATGAGTTGTTTACAGACGAAGCACATCTTCTGTTGGTATTCTTTGAATACGATTCCGGGGAATATATGACTTCGTATGTAACAGGATCTCAGGCAAAGACTGTTATTGATGATGAGGCGGGAGATATACTTCTTGACTACCTAGACAAATATTATTATTACGACATGTCGGACGAACAATACTTTAGCAAATCATTTGATGATGCGGCAGAGAGGATTATGAAGGTCTACCGTTCGCCTTGGTTAACAGTTCTAATTTTTATTGCTGTAATACTGCTAGCTATAATCTTATTTAAATGGTGGGAAAAAGCTAAGGAACAAAAGAACAAGGAAGCTGAAATGAATGCACAGATACTCAATACACCTCTAGAACAGTTTGGAGACACCTCGGACGAAGCAGAGGAATTAGGTAAAAAGTATGAAGATTAAGAACATGAAGCATTCTGCCAATATTAAGGCAGTGCAAATAAAAGACGGAGGGTTACTATGGGAATACTAGATAGGTTCGGCGATATTATCAAAGCTAATGTTAACGCTGTATTGGATAAGATGGAAGATCCAGCTAAAATGATTGATCAGTACTTAAGAGATATGACAGACGATCTTGCTGAGGTAAAGCGCAATACTGCTTCTGTAATGGCAGAAGAAACCAGAACTAAACGTTTAGTTGATGAGAATCAAGCCGAAGTAACAAAATACGCTGATTTTGCTAAAAAGGCAATTCAAGCTGGCAACGATGATGACGCACGTATATTTATAGCAAAGAAACAAGAGTTGGAAGATGTAGGAGCAGGCTTTATGACAGCCTATGCTGCAGCACATGAAAATGCCGTAAAGATGCGCCAAATGCACGATAAACTTACCGCCGACATCGAATCTCTAAAGGCCCGTAAAGAAATGATTAAGGCCAAGGTTAGTGTGGCAAAAACACAGGAAAAGCTTAACACCATTGATAACGCCAATCAAAAGGCTAGAGGCGCTATGGGAGCCTTTGACAGAATGGAAAATAAGGCTAACAAGATGCTAGATGAAGCTAATGCAATGGCAGACCTTAATATGGAGCCTATAGATGAAGCCAAGGCACTTGAGGAGAAGTATTCCACAAAGGGTAGCGCTTCAGTAGACGAAGAACTAAATAAGCTCAAGGCTGAGTTTAACAAATAATAGGAAAAGCATCAAACGAGTATATTGCAAGAGAGTATATTATGAGGAAGTAATTCTGTTAAAAAGTAAAGACTGGAAACCAAGTGTTTCCAGTCTTTTTCAATAATAATTAATTAATTAGCCTAACCCTAAATCGGGTGCAATACTATCATGATACTGTTCTGTCTGTGCAATACGTTACGATGTCTTACTATTCATCAACTTAATTCAAACATACCAGTATATAGTTGATAATATTTGCCTTGTGCACTAATCAAGTTATCATGGTCGCCACGTTCAATAATCTCACCATTTTCAAGGACCATAATAGCATTGGAATTACGGACAGTGGACAGCCTATGAGCTATAACGAAAACCGTTCTACCTTCCATGAGGGTATCCATTCCTTTTTCAATCAGGGCCTCGGTTCTTGTGTCAATGGAGCTTGTGGCCTCATCTAAAATCAATACTGGAGGGTCAGCTACAGCGGCCCTGGCAATTGCGAGAAGCTGGCGTTGACCTTGGCTTAGATTTGTTCCATCAGCTGTGATGAGTGTATTATAACCCTCAGGTAAATGCATTATAAATGAATGTGCATTAGAAAGTTTAGCTGCCGTAATTACTTCTTCATCAGTAGCGTCAAGTTTTCCGTATCGAATATTTTCCATAACTGTATCAGTGAACAAGTGCGTATCTTGAAGAACCAACGATAGAGATCTACGTAGGTCAGCCTTTTTTATTTTATTTATATTAATCCCGTCAAATCTGATTTTCCCATCAGGAACATCATAAAACCTATTAATTAGGTTAGTTATAGTAGTTTTTCCGGCGCCAGTAGAGCCAACAAAAGCAATTTTCTGACCGGGCTTAGCATAAAGAGATATGTTCTTGAGAACTACCTCACCTTCGTTATAGCAGAAGGTTACATCCTCGAAACGCACATTGCCTCTAACAGGTGTGTATGTTGTGGAACCAGTACCATGAGGGTGTTTCCATGCCCAAATGCCTCTGTGGTTATCTTTGTGCTTTGTCTGATTAGATGTTGCATCCTTGTCATCTAGCTGACTAAGCTTATCGAGCTCGATGTAATTACCGGATTTATCTTGTTCTACCTTAACAAGCTCTACATAGCCGTTGTCGACCTCGGGTTCTTCATCAAGCACCTCGAATATTCTTTCAGCACCAGCAAGAGCTGCTAACACCGTGTTCAATTGTTGGGACATCTGGGTTATAGGCTGTGAGAAGGAGCGGGTATACTGTAAAAATGATGCGATAGTACCCAGGTCTGTTAGGCCGTTTAACGCCATTATAGCACCGGTTGCTGCGGTTATGGCATATTGAACATATGAGAGGTTGCCCATTATTGGCATGAGAATATTAGCAAAAGTATGAGCATTCGTTGAAGCGTGTGCCCAATCATCGTTGATATTATCAAAGCCGTTCATGGTCTTATCTTCATGAGAAAAGACCTTCACTACCTTCTGTCCTTCTATCATTTCCTCGACATAACCATTGACTCGTCCAATTTCCTTTTGCTGAGCTTTAAAGTATTTTCCGCTTTTCTTACCGATTACGCTAATAATGTACAACATTAAAAAGAGCATCAAGATAACCAGTACCGTCAAAAACGGGTTTAGAACAAGCATCATTAGAAACACGCCTGCGACTGTTAGCAAAGAGGAAAAAAGCTGGGGAAGACTCTGGCTAATCATTTCTCTCAAAGAGTCAATATCGTTGGTGTACCTGCTCATAAGGTCACCATGGGTATGGGCATCAAAATACTTAATTGGTAGAGATTCCATATGAGTAAATAAATCCACACGAATCTTCAGTAAAGTATTGTTTGAAATACCAACCATAAGCTTATTGCGAACGTAAGTGGACAATACTCCTATAAGATAAATTGCACCCATTAAAACTAAGGTTCCTGCAAATCCCGATAAATCAGGGTTTTCCTGCCCTATTAGTGGGACAATGTAGTCGTTTATGATGGGTTTTAAAAAGTATATGCCTGCAACTCCTGCAAGAGAGCTGACTATAATAGCGATGGCCACAATAATTAATCTATACTTAAATAGAGATTGATATTCTAATAGTCGCTTTACTATTTTTCCTGCGTTTCTTGGTTTGCCCATCTTGGGGGCCTTTCCACGGGGTCCTGCCATATCTATGCAACTCCCTTCTGCTGAGATTGAAATACTTCTTTGTAAATAGAGTTATTGCTGAGTAATTCATCATGTGTTCCGATAGCGTTTATTTTTCCATCATCCATAACTATAATCCTGTCTGCATCACTTACTGATGAAATCCTTTGAGCAATGATGATAGTAGTTGTGTCTTTAATAATTTGAGAAAAAGCCTGCCTTATCTTACTATCAGTTGCAGTATCTACTGCGCTGGTGCTGTCATCTAAAATAAGGATTTTTGGCTTTCTTAGTAAGGCTCTGGCAATACAAAGCCTTTGCTTCTGCCCACCTGACACATTTACGCCTCCCTGTCCAAGCATGGTTTCTAAGCCGTCAGGGAAGGACATGATAAAACTATATGCCTGAGCTGATTTACAGGCTTCAATAATCTCCTCGTCAGTGGCGTTCTCATTACCCCATTTCAAGTTTTCCTTAATGGTTCCTGAGAAGAGTACATTCTTTTGTAGTACCATTGAAACCTCATCTCGAAGGTTCTTAAAGGTGTAATCCTTAACATCGTGGCCGCCAACAAGAATTTTTCCGCTAGTTAAATCATATAGCCTTGGAATAAGCTGAACCAGCGTTGTTTTGGCCGAACCAGTGCCGCCAATAATTCCAATTGTTTCACCAGATTTAATTTCAAAATTAATATCACAAAGGTTTAATAAATTTTTATCCTTACTATAGCTAAAACCTACATTGTTAAAGACTATAGAGCCGTCTTCGACAGTCAGGTCAGGATCGCCAACATCATCGTTTACGTCGATATCTTCATCAAGAATCTCAACAATACGAACAAGCGAGGCTCTTGAGATAACGAGCATAACAAATGCCATGGAAATCATCATAAGAGAAATTAATATTTGGGACATATAGGTTATAAAACTCATAAGCTGGCCTGTTTCCATAGTGCCCTTGATTATCATATTTCCACCAAACCATGAGATTGCAACCATACAAGCATACATGACGAATTGCATTAAGGGCATGTTAAAAACAAGAAGGTTCTCGGCCTTAATGCTTGCATCACACAGATCCTTAGCAGTCTTGCGAAACTTCTCGTTTTCGTGATCTTCTCGTACAAAAGCTTTCACAACCCTTATACCAATTAAATTCTCTTGAATGGAAGCATTTAAACCATCAACCTTCTTTAACATTTTCTTAAAAAGAGGGAATGCCTTAGAGGCAATAAGGTAAAGGCCCAAAGCTAATACAGGGATAGCGATTAAGAATATGATGCATAGCCTTGGATTGATAGTGTAGGCCATAAAAGTAGCACTAATTAACATTATTGGGGAACGCACAAGCATGCGGATCAACATTTGCAGAGCCATTTGAGCAAAGTTTATGTCTGTTGTTAACCGGGTCACTAAAGATGCCGTACTGAATTTATCAATATTCGAGAAAGAAAAATGTTGAATCTTCTCAAATAAGTTTCTACGTAAGTTTTTTGAAAATCCTACACTTGCGATAGAACCAAATCTCCCTGATAATGCACCAAATAATAGGGAAAACAGCGCCATTACTATCATCAATGCACCAATTTTAATAATATAGTTTACATCACCGTTTTTAACACCAATATCAATTATTTTGGACATAAGAAGAGGAATAAATATTTCTAAAACCACTTCAAAGATAACCATAATAGGTGTTAAAATAGTATATTTTTTATACTCACCCACACTGGGTAATAGTTTCTTTATCATCCTAGAGCCTCCTTTTGTGCGGAACTGTGCAACCAAGCAGTCATGCCGTTAAACAGCCGAACCGTCAAGCAATCAAATCGTCAAATAGTTATACAATCAAACCGCCAAATTAAAGTCAAATTAGGCTGCCAATACTAATTGTACCTGCAGCCATTTCAAATTACAATTCAAATATTATGGTTTTTGTACAGCCTCAATTTTATCACACAGCGTTAATTAAAAAAAGCGGTATTATTAACAGTTTTCTTAAACAACATAGCCCAGCACTTGTAAAGGTCGCTACACAGTCTACAAAAAGCCAAGCAACTTAGTAAAGAGCCCAGAAGCTTAGTATAACCATAATGTTATGTGACAATGTTTGTGATAGAATAAAGATATAAAAAATACTATCAAAAACGATATCAAAGACAGTATGGGTGAGGAATGAAATGCACATAGGTTTTTTTGATTCAGGTATAGGCGGATTATCGGTGCTAAAAGAGGCTTTGATACTGATGCCCGACGAGAATTATATATATTTTGCCGATTCTGACAATGCGCCTTACGGTACAAAAACAAAGCAAGAGGTAAGACGGCTTACTTTTAATGCAATAAAGTTTTTAAACGCTAAAGGAGTAAAGGCACTTGTTGTTGCTTGCAACACGGCCACAAGCGCTGCAGTAAGGTCATTAAGAGAGATTTATGACTTTCCTGTTATAGGAATGGAGCCTGCGGTTAAGCCAGCAGTCGAGAAAAACAATAATGGCGCGAAAAGAGTATTGGTGCTCGCAACCTCGTTAACCCTGAAGGAAGAAAAATTCCAAAGTCTTGTTGCCAAATTTGACTCTGGACATATTGTGGACATGCTTCCTGCGCCAAGACTTGTCGAGTTTGCCGAACACTTTAATTTTGATGGCAATGAGGTTGAGTCTTATATAAATGAGATTCTGCCAAGAGACATTCAAAGGTATGGAACCTTGGTGTTAGGATGTACTCATTTCCCGCTTTTTAAAGATGTATTAAAAAGGGCATTGCCAGAAGGAATAGATATTATTGATGGCAATAAGGGTACAGTAAATCACCTTTACGAAGTATTAAAGAACTCTGGAATTTTGGGCGATTCTAAAGCAAAAGAGCAGGTCGAGTTTTATAAATCGGGGGTAAGGGTAGAGAATTTAGAGACATTAAAAAAGTATGAGATGATTTTACAGCATCAGCGAGGATAGTGCCTTTGCAGGTTCTCAACATACTTCTTAAATATATCTCCCCTAATTTCAAAGTTTTCGTATTGATCCCATGATGCACAGGCTGGGCTTAAGAGCACCACATCACCAGCAAGAGCATGGGAATATGCCTCGCTTGTTGCATCCTCAAGAGAGTCAAAGGCTTTACAGGGAATGCCGATTTCAATTGCAAAATCACAAATTCGATCCTTGGTTTGCCCGTATGATACAATAAACTTTGTGTTTTTAAGATAATCCTTGAGCCCCGAAAAACTATGACCTCTGTCAAGACCACCCATCAAGAGTATTGTAGGGTTATCAAATGAACTTAACGCTATTTGGGTAGAGGTAATGTTTGTCGCTTTAGAATCATTGTAAAAGTCAATATTATTAATTGTGGTGACATATTCGAGCCTGTGAGCAACGCCACCAAATGAGCTTAGAACTCTAATTATCGCTTCATTATCAACATCGAATTCCTTTACTACGGCAATTGCAGCCATTACATTTTCGTGGTTATGCCGACCCTTTAGCTTTAAATCCTTTAAGCCAATGATTTTCTCATTGTTATAGCAAATATAATCATCTATTATGGACGCGCCATTATCATTTATGGAACGAGAGGAGAAGTACTTCCTCGTCGATTCAATGTTAGCGGCCAGATTAAGGGATTCCTCATCATCAAGATTAAGTATAGATAAATCACTTTCTGTATGATGATTAAAAATCCTCTTCTTCATGTTTTTGTATGCACCGTAAGAGCCGTGAAAATCAAGATGTGCCTGGGATATGTTTGTTAATACAGATATATCTGTTTTGTACTCAATTACATTACACAGCTGGTGGTCGGAAACCTCCATGACAGCAATATCATTGGGTTTTAATTGTGGGACAAATGAGCATACCGGAAATCCGATATTTCCCATTAGATAAGCGGGCTTACCTGCCTCAATTAAAAGCTTATAAATTATTGTAGTTGTAGTAGTTTTGCCATTTGTGCCCGTAACCCCGATGATTTTGACGCCCTTTGGAAAATATCTAAAAGCTAGTTCAAGCTCATTTATAACAGGTATATTATACTCGGTTGCTTTTTTTACATAAGTATGATTATTTGGGATGCCAGGATTCTTGACAAGCAAATCAAATGTCGAATCAAAAATATCATCAGGGTGACTACCTAAATGAATTTCAACTCCCAACTCATTTAATTCCTCTATATGATCTGGGTTCTGATCTTGCTTTGAATCAT
The DNA here is from genome assembly GCA_964388375.1 of uncultured Ruminiclostridium sp. Lineage (GTDB taxonomy): Bacteria > Bacillota > Clostridia > DSM-8532 > DSM-8532 > DTU059. The sequence continues at coordinate 24,617 of CAYMAE010000011.1, read as the reverse complement.
TTATTATAACATTATAGCCCTTGCTAATAAGAAGCTTTGCTGCTTCGTAACCACTTCTGGCCATTCCCAAAACAAAGGCCTTTTTTAAATCACACATATATAAGCTCCTCTTTTATTCTCAGATAATTATAGCACGATTATTGTGCGGACAACAATCATACGACACCAACAAATCACTCGCGAACATCAATCATGTAAAGCCAAAAAATTTCGCGCGATAACAAACATTTGAGGCTAACAAAAAAAGAGAAAGGACCAACTGGAATGTCGGTCCTTGGTTGGAAACCTGAAGAAAGGGTTAGAGTTACCTATTGTCTTGGTTGTTGTTTCTGTTGTCTTGGTTGTTATTCCTGTTGTTTTCGTTGTTTCTGTTTCTGTTTTGGTTCTGGTTTTGATTCTGATTCTGATTCTGGTTTTGATTTTGGTTATTATCGTTGCGTTTGTTCCTGTTGTTATTCTCGTTTGCCATGGTTGTTCACCTCCTAAGTATAAGAAATTAGAAAACACAAACATATATTTTCAGTAATATGATTCCTTAAAAACCAAAAAATATTACCAAATTCTAATATTATTAAAGAGAATAGTAATTTTACTAGAGGTAAAGAATATTTAAATCATAATAAATTTTTGCGAGGAATATATGTTATTAATTAAAAACGGAAAAATCATTACCATGTCAAAACAATCATACGAAAAAGGCTGCATATTAATAGAGGGTGGGGAAATAACTCAAATAGCTGAGAAGATAGACCTTAAGGGTAAGGTGGTAAGAGAGCCTGAAAAAGAAATCGATAGTCACGATAATACTCAGGCAGAGGTCACTCAGCACGAAAAAGACAAAAAAGATAGTGTTATGGAGATTGACGCCGAAGGGTGTTGGGTATTGCCAGGATTAATAGAGGCTCATTGTCATGTTGGAATTATTGAGGAAAGAAAAGGATTTGAAGGTGATGATTGCAATGAAAAAAATGAGCCGGTAACACCTTTTCTTAAAGCCTTAGATGCTATAAACCCAATGGACTCATCGTTTCACAACGCTTTAAGCGCAGGAATAACAGGGCTCATGGTTGGGCCGGGAAGCTCTAATGTTGTTGGAGGACAATTTGCGTTTATTAAAGCCTTTGGTAGATCCATCGATAAAATGCTGGTTTTAGAACCGGCAGCAATGAAGATTGCTTTCGGTGAAAATCCAAAGTCGAATTATGATAGCCAGGGTCAAATTCCGACTACTAGAATGGCTATAGGTGCTTTATTACGAGAAGAGCTTCTTAAAGCTAAACAATATTATGAAAAGAAAAAGCTTGCTAAAAAACAGGGAGACAGTTTCGATGAGGATTATAGAAAGGAATGCTGGATACCTATTCTTGATAAAAAAATTCCACTAAAGGCTCACGTTCATAGAGCCGACGATATCTTGACAGCCATTAGAATTGCAAAGGAATTTGACCTAAAATTAACACTTGATCACTGCACCGAGGGACACCTTATTGCCAGGGAAATAAAAGAATCAGGATTTCCTGCAATAATCGGTCCAACTCTATCTACTAGAAACAAGGTAGAAACTCAAAATGTAGACTTTAAGACGTCAGGTGTTTTAAATGAGCAAGGCGTAAAGGTCGCTATAATGACTGATCATCCGGTTACTAGGATTCAAGATCTTATATTGTGTGCAGCATTTGCTGCAAGAGAAGGTTTAGGTGTAGAAGAAGCCTTAAAAGCGGTAACTATTAACGCTGCAGAAATATGCAATGTATCTGACAGAGTTGGAAGTTTAGAGGTAGGAAAGGACGCTGATATTGCCATTTTTGATGGGGATCCCATGAATATATTTACTAAAACATTGTACACGATAATTAATGGAGAAATAGTATATAAGGCATAGTGTTTCACATTATTCTTCATATCCAAAGTATTGCTGTAATAAGATGATAAAATAAAATAGAAAAGATAATAAAAAATGCCACATGTTATTTTAAAAAGGTGGATACCAATAAAACTTCAGAGGAAAATATATCTTAAATGCTTGAACTTTCAACCACCATGCAAGTTACAGGAAATATCAATAATATGAAAGGCGAAATAAAGCAGTTCTATTATGAATGGTTTCAAGACTCTGGTTATCTTGGAGATAATTTATCAATTGAAGAGATTGAAAAATATGCACTTCCTTACATACTTGAGGTTGACTATGTAGGCTGGTTCCATTACGGAACGGTCTCTGTTTTCATACTTTTAGGCGCAATATTTTTTGTTTGCTTAGCGATTATTCTTATTAGAGTGTTTAGCGGGGCATATATTTCGAAGGTGAAAAGGTTCGTTAAGAAACATCCCGAGATTAGTGTAGACGAAATCGATCTAGACTATGAAAGGGGCGTAGAGATAGAATCTTCAAGGGTTGGTAAAGCCTATACATATGTTTTCAAGGGTAGCAAAGCTAATATACTAAAGAATGACGAAATTATCTGGGCATACTTAAAACGTATTACTCACAAAACAAATGGTATTAAGACAGGTGTTACATACGAAGTGTTGATAGCTACTAAGGATAAGAAACCACATGATATACCTATGGATAGTGAGGATGGAGTTTACGCTGTATTAGAAGAGCTTTCAAAGCATAATCCTCATATAGTTCTTGGCTATAGTGACGAGTTAAAGAAAATGTACAAGAAAGATTACGATGCCTTTTTAGAGTTGAGCCGTAGACAAGTAGCCAATGCTGCTAATCGTTCACAAGTAGATGAGGTGCAATCGGAGACTTCACAAGAAAATAGTGCCAACGGATCCACATCGGGTTATGGGCAAAGCTATGGACAAGGCACTGTTCGCAAGGTTACGCTACTAGATGTCGGCGAGAAGAAAATCCAAGTTATTGCAGCGGTTAGAAATTTCTTAGGATGCGGATTGAAAGAGGCAAAGAATCTAGTTGATGCTGCGCCTTCAGTATTAAAAGAAAATGTACCTACAGAAGAAGCCTATAAAATAAAAGCAGAGCTTGAGGAAATCGGTGCAACTGTACAATTACAATAATTAAGATTTAATAGAATCAGATATTAAATCATCGCCATTACTAGTTTTAGTTTTTCTAGCTAGATGGCGATGATTTTTTTGTTATGGAGGATAAACCAAAAACGCTTCCTAAGGTTCCAAGAAGAACACTGACTGAAACGAGGACTATTGTTACAATTAGCATAAGGTCACTCTTTAAAGGAAGCGGGATAAAGGATATGGTACTTGCAATTTGTCCATAGCTATAATGTATTAATAAAAGTGCAATTGCTAGGGCCAGTATTCCTGCAGTAATAGTAATCAGCATACCGACGCATACAAAGGGGAACCCAATAAATGTGACAGGGGCGCCCAATAATCGCAGGGTATTGATTTGATCTCTATTATTATAAATACCCTGTCTAATCATATGAGAGATAATTATAACTGTCGTTATTCCAACTGCAATCATAACAAGGTAACCTAAAGCCTTAAGTGCATTTGTTAAGCTACTAAGTTGATCAAGGATTTCCCTATTATCTCGGACCGAATCAATTTGGGGAAGTGTTTTTACTTTGTCAACTATTTGAACAATTTTTTCAGGCTTGATTCTAATCTCTATGTAAGCTTCAAAAGGATTTTCGTCGAAAAGATCTAGCACGCTTGCTTCGTCTGCGAGTATGTCTTGCATCCGGTCATAGGCCTCAGCCTCGTCAATCACCCTAACGTTTAAAACGCCATCGAATGTAGCAATGTGATTGGCTAAGCCTTGAGCTTCATTATCATCGATGCTATCGTGGAAAAACGCACTTACCTCAGCTTCTCTTTCAAGCATGTATACTAATCGGGAGGAAATGCTCCAGCCAGCGACAGCCAATGCTAGCAAAAGCAGAACTAGAGTAGTTCCTAAGAATGTAAAAATATTTGAGAGCTTGTTTGTGTGAACAATTCTTCTTGCTTCTTTAAAAAAGTAACCTATATTACAAAAAAAGCTTTTCATTAAACATCACCCCGCTTTTCAATTGAAATATTGCCTTGATCCATATGTATAATGGTGATATTCTTTTTGCTTTCAAATAAGTGAGTAGCATGCGTTGCTGCTATTACCGTCTTGTTTTGTTGCTGAAGAGAGGATAAAATGTTGAAGATATTAACGGCATTGTCATGGTCAAGGTTGCCGGTTGGCTCGTCTGCAATAATAAGGGCGGGCTTTCGTGCGATAGCCCTTGCAAGAACTACCCTCTGAAGCTCTCCTAATGAAAGGTTTTCAACCATATTATATGCCTTGTGAGATAATCCTACCGTTTCAATAGCAGCAGCAGAACTTGCTTTTTTCTCAGCCCAAGAAAAATTAAGAAAGCGAACTCCCATCAAAACATTTTCCATGGCAGTTCTTCCGGGAATTAGTTTAACCTCATGGAGGACGGGTCCAATTTTCTTGCGGATGCCTCTGATTTTCCTAGGCTTTGCTTTGTTCAGAGATTTACCCATAACAGTCACGGTTCCTGATGTTGGATATTCCATTCCCATTAGGAGTTTTAATAGACTGGTTTTTCCAGAGCCACTTGGCCCTGTAATGTAAACAAGTTCACCTACGCCTATATGTAAATTAATATTATTCAAGGCCAATGTACCATTTTGATATTCTAAAGATACCTCTTTTAATTCAATCATAAAGTCTCCTTACTAGTTTTAAAAGAACGGGTTTGCAGTAAATTCTATAAAACCATCATTAAGAATTACAGATTTTATTGTGATATCATCACCCACGATTTTACTAAAATCTATTAATAAATAGCCTTCTTTGAACAAGTCTTGAATAGCGTACTTTTCCAAATCAAAGTTATAAAACGTCCCTTCCTCTACCACATATCTAAAGGCACATCCACTATAACTATCAATAGTCATAGAACCATTGAGTAGTAGCTGGTAATCAGGCATATATAGTTGTATTCCCTGGGATGTAAATGTGAAAATCAACTCAGGAGTTTTAGTGTCGTTTTTTACAATTTCATTTATTAAATCATCTGAAATTGAGCCTTTAACAGAGAATAGACCTAGGCTTAAATTAAAATCGTTTATAGAGATGTTTGATTCATAAATAACCCTAGATAATTCCTGCGACATATCCGAGAGCAGCAACTTAACTTCGCTCCAGGATTGCTCAAGAAGATTCAAGCGTTCTTCGTATTTATCCTTTTCATCGGAGAGGGAGTCCAAAATCGCCTGCTGACTCTGCAATAGCTGAAGCTTTCCGGCAAGGACAGTTTGCAATTCCTTATTCTTCTCTTCAAGTGAGGCTTCTTTTGCTTTTAGGGCATCCTGATCAAAAACCAGTGAATTTTTCTCTTCATCGAGAGCCTTAAGAATTTCCTCTGTATTTTTAGAAAGGTCTTTTAATAGATTGAGGCGCTTTAAAAAATCGCTGAGGCTTTCTGCCGATAGTAAGATTTCAAGAGAAGAAGCAGGCCCGTTTTTTTGATATGTTACCAAGACAGACTTTAAAACTTTAAGATAACTATCATAGTTTTCTTGACGGTTGCCTATGGAAGATTCCATATTTGAGATTTCAACTTGCACTGCACTCAATTCTTCGAGTATGCTTTCGGCCGACCTGTTCATTTCATCTATTTCCTGTGTAAGAATAAAAAGCTCATCTAAAATAGCCTTCTCCTCATTAGTAATCTCTGAAAAGGTCTTATCAAGATCGGGAGATAGATCTATCTGCCCTCCAACTGTGGGAACAAATAAAAAAGAGCAGCACAGTATAAATATAAAAACAACTGAGAATCTTTTGAGTTTTGCCATGCCCCACCTCAACTGAGATTTTCTTTAATTATAACATGTAGAGCCCCCAATAGGGAACGCCAATCCAATAGGCTACCTCAGTGTCTACATAGGGAATTTGAGCTAAAGCAAGAAAATTGAGCATGAAAAACTACTAATGGTATAATACATTGAATTGTTATGCTAAAGAGACATCTCTAACAATGCTAAATCTCAAAAAAAGAAAGCATTTGAGGAAACACAATGATTTATAGAAAAAGTAGATTTTCAAAATTAAGTATAATTATATAATGTAACGATGTTATAATTGTTGTGAATTTATATAAAGGAAAGACAAAAGCTAGATAAAATAATCAAATCAATAAAACATGAGAAAAATAGATTTGCTAGATAGGGAGACACAATGATAAAAATAACTGATTTGAAAATGCCACTTGATTTTGACATTGAGAAGCTTACGAAAGAAGCTGCAAAAAAGCTTGGCATAGAACGTGAATTAATTGAGACAGTAACTATTGATAAACAATCGGTGAACGCACGAAATAAAACTGATGTCCATTTCATAATGTCGATCCTTGTTTCGGTTTCAATAGATGAGGATGGGCTAATTTCAGAGAACAAGGACAAAAGTATCACCAAGGCTAAGGAGGTTGTTTATTCTATACCACCTATACCGGAGGAGAAGAAATTAAAACATCGCCCTGTTGTGGTAGGCTGCGGCCCTGCTGGGATGTTTGCAGCACTTATACTAGCTGAAGCAGGTACAAGACCAATACTTTTAGAGCGTGGTCTAGATGTGGATAGCCGAACTAAAAGTGTGGAAAGATTTTGGCAGACGGGAGTCCTTGACACCGACAGCAATGTTCAGTTTGGCGAAGGCGGAGCGGGTGCATTTTCAGACGGCAAAGTAAAAACCGGAAGCAAGGATGCTCGTAAAATAAAGGTGCTAAGTGAGTTTGTAAAAGCTGGGGCACCAGCTGAAATTATGTATATGGGAAAGCCTCATATTGGTACGGATCGTCTTCATATCGCAGTAAAGGGAATTAGAGAAAAAACAATAGGCTTAGGCGGTGAGGTGCACTTTGGTGCAACTGTAACCGAAATACTTCGTAAAAATGGTCAAGTTACAGGGGTGGGCTACATGAAGGATGGAAGCTACACCGAGCTTGATACCGATAATGTGATATTATCCATTGGACATAGTGCCAGGGATACATTAGAAAGACTCAAAAAGAGCGGCGTGTACCTAGAACAAAAGAATTTTGCAATGGGTGTGCGCATTGAACATACACAACAGCTGATTGACCAAATTCAGTATGGCAAATTTGCAGGGCATCCTGCACTAGGAGCGGCTGATTATAGGATGTCAGTGCACTTAAAGAATGGTAGGAGTGTATACACATTTTGCATGTGTCCAGGTGGTAGTGTAGTAGCTGCTGCATCAGAGGAAAATAGAGTAGTGACAAATGGGATGAGCAAATATCTGCGTGATGGCAGGAATGCTAATAGCGCCCTTTTGGTATCAGTAGACAAAAAGGATTTTGGAAATGAAAATCCGCTTGCTGGAATCGAGCTCCAAGGAAAAATTGAAGAAGAAGCCTATAATGCAGGAGGCGGAGGCTATAAGGCTCCTGTGCAAAGACTTGAGGACTTTCTTAAAAAGCGTAACACAAAACGCTTTGGGGACGTATTGCCAACATATATGCCAGGGACTGCATTTGCCCAGTTAGACTCTTATTTGCCTAATTACATTGTTGAATCATTGCGTCAGGGCTTGGTAGAGATGGGCGCATGGATGCACGGTTTTTCTTATCCGGACGCCTTACTTACAGGCGCTGAAACCCGAAGCTCCTCGCCTGTGCGGATTACAAGAGGAGAAACATTGGAGGCTATTGGTATAACCGGGCTATATCCTTGCGGAGAGGGTGCAGGTTATGCTGGGGGCATTATCTCTGCAGCAGTGGACGGTATGCGATGTGCCGAGCAGATTATTAATAAATAAATTATATATATCTTGGATGGTGAAAAATATTGAAACCTAAATATCTTGTTTTAATGGAACAATTAAGCGAAGATATTGAAAATGGCGTATACGAAGACGGAGAAAAGCTTCCAACTGAAAATGAGTTGGCAAAAATAAGTAATATAAGCCGTCAAACAGTACGCCAGGCCCTTTCTTTATTAGAGAGAAAGGGTTTAATTGAAAAGCATCAGGGCAGTGGTAGTTTTGTAAAAATCTCACGTGCTTCACACGCCCGTACTGGTAATATTGCAATAATAACAACTTATATTGGTGAGTATATTTTTCCCGATATGCTACGAGGAATAGATTCTGTTCTGAGCATAAACGGTGTATCTCCATTACTTTTTGCCACCTACAATCGGATAGATAATGAACAACGAATTTTAATGGATCTTGCTAAAAAGAACGTGGACGGGTTAATCGTAGAGGGCACAAAGACTGCTCTTCCTAATCCAAATATTCACCTATATCGTAATATACTTAACAGCGGATTACCCATTGTTTTTATACATGGATTTTATCCTGAATTAAGCCAATGCGTACATGTCGTTGCCGATGACCATGCTGGCGGAATGCAGGCAGTTAAATATCTACACTCAAAAGGAAGAAAGAACATCTGTGGGATATTTAAAAGCGACGATATGCAGGGAGTATATCGCTATTCAGGATTTGTAGAACAATTACAAAAGTTAAAACTATGTATTAATGATGATCGGATATTATGGTATTCAACCGAATCTAGAGAACAGACAATTGCATCGGGACTTTTACGTATCATAAACGGATGCGATGCCTTGGTCTGCTATAATGACGAAGTCGCCTTACAGGCAATAGAATTGCTAGCCAAGAACAACATTCAAATACCTAAGGAAGTAGCTGTAATTAGCTTCGACAATAGTAGTTATAGTGAGCTGGCACCCATTAAAATCACTTCTTATGCCAACGATGAATTTTCACTGGGAAAATTAGCAGCAACAAAACTTATGTCGCTTTTAGCTGGAGCAAAAGAGACATCGGTGGTTTCTCCTTGGAAAATAGTCGAAAAGGATAGCACTTGAGCTATTAATCTAAACCAAAATCTTTGTAATAATATTGAATCTAAATAAAATATGTGGTAATATAAAGTTGTACATACAACTTTTAATAAGGAGGTCTTTTGTGGATAGTCAAGATTATAAAGTAAAACAAGAGATTATGAACGGAGGGGCCTCGCTTGGTATGGAATTCGGCTCTACTCGTATCAAAGCAGTACTAATAGGAAGCGATCACAATACAATTGCATCTGGTAGCTATGAATGGGAAAACAGTCTGGACAATGGTATCTGGACATATTCTCTGCCTGATGTTTGGATGGGATTGCAAACTGCTTACAGGCAACTGGCCTTTCAGGTAAAAGAAAAGTACGATATCACAATTAAAACGCTTGGTTCTATGGGATTCTCTGGTATGATGCACGGTTATTTACCTTTCGATAGTAATGGTGAACAGCTTGTACCATTTAGGACATGGCGAAATACAATAACTGAGCAGGCGGCGTCCAAGCTAACAGATTTATTTGGGTTCAATGTACCGCAACGCTGGAGCATTGCTCATCTTTACCAAGCCTTGTTAAATGGTGAGGAGCATGTAAAGGATATCAGCTTTCTTACAACTCTATCAGGCTATGTACATTGGAAGTTAACTAATCAAAAAGTAATGGGTGTAGGCGAAGCATCGGGCATGTTCCCGATAGATAGTTCTACAGGCGACTACAATAGGCCAATGATGGAGAAATTCGGTAAGCTGATAAATGAACATAATATATCCTGGGAATTGACTAGTATACTACCCAAGGTTTTAAATGCTGGAGATACGGCAGGTACGCTTACTGTAGAAGGTGCTAAGTTATTAGATCCAACCGGCGCTTTACAGCCAGGCATCCCTTTATGCCCGCCTGAGGGCGATGCCGGAACAGGCATGACAGCTACCAATAGTATTCGGGTTCGAACGGGTAACGTTTCTGCGGGCACGTCAATATTTGCCATGGTAGTACTTGAAAAAGAATTATCCCGGGTCTATCCACAAATTGATATGGTAACAACACCAAATGGCCGTCCTGTAGCAATGGTACACTGCAACAATTGCACGTCTGACCTGGATGCTTGGGTGAGAGTTTTTAGGGAGGCTATAAATTCAGCAGGTCTCGAAATTGCGAAGCCTGCATTATATGACATGTTATACCATAAGGCTCTTGAAGGGGATGCAGATTGTAGCGGTCTTGTTAATTATAACTATTATTCAGGGGAGCCTGTAATCTCCATGGAAGAAGGACGCCCCTTATTTTTGAGAATTCCCGAGTCAAAGTTTAATTTAGCTAATTTCATGCGCGCGCAGCTCTTTTCTTGCATGGCAACCCTTAAACTGGGCATGGATATTATGTTTGACAATGAGCATATCCGTTTAGAACAGCTTATGGGTCATGGAGGATTATTTAAGACAAAGGGTGTTGCCCAAAAATTTATGGCCGGAGCTTTAGAGGTACCGGTGGCGGTAATGGAAACAGCAGGAGAGGGTGGCCCCTGGGGAATGGCAATATTGGCTATGTACATGAAGAATAAAAATCAAGATGAGTCATTAGAAGATTATCTGGAGAATAGAGTATTTACGGACGGCAGCTGTGAACGGGTAGAACCCAATGAAGCTGACGTAAAAGGTTTTAAACAGTATATGGACAGGTATGTAAAGGGCCTGGAAGTAGAAAAAATGGCAGTTAAATATATAAAGTAAATGGCTGTTGAAAAAGTCTAATTTTAAATAAATACAAGGAGAGAGATTATTATGAAAATGAAAGATTATGAGTTTTGGTTCGTGGTAGGAAGCCAGTTCTTATATGGTCCAGAAGTTTTGGATACTATATCTCAACGAGCAGCTAAGATGGCAGACGAATTGAATGCAACAGGCAATCTTCCTTGTAAACTTGTGTACAAGGCAACGGTTAAGACCAATGAGGAGATAAGCAACATCGTTAAAGAAGCGAACTATTCAGACAATTGTGCTGGTATTCTGTCATGGTGTCATACTTTTAGCCCGTCAAAAATGTGGATAAACGGGTTTGTTTCATTACAGAAACCATACTGTCATTTTGCGACCCAGTACAATAGGGAAATTCCTAATGAAGAAATTGATATGAATTTTATGAATTTAAACCAGTCTGCACATGGGGATAGGGAACATGGTTTTATTACTGCGCGATTAAGAATGTTACGAAAAGTAATCGCAGGATATTGGCAGGATGAAGAGGTGCAGAAAAAGTTGGGAAGCTGGATGCGTTCTGCCATTGGAGCGGCATTTAGTAGGCAGCTTAAGGTTATGCGCTTTGGCGATAACATGAGAGACGTTGCTGTTACCGAAGGTGATAAGGTTGAGGTTCAGGCAAAACTAGGATGGCAGGTTAATACTTGGCCTGTTGGTGAGCTGGTGAGCGTAATGGACGCAGTTACTGAAAAAGAAATCGATGAATTAATGGATATATATAAAGCCGAATACATAATTGCCACTGATGATATTCAAAGTGTAAGATATCAGGCGCGTGCAGAAATTGCAATGTGTAAGATGCTGGACGTTGAAGGTTGTCAGGCATTTTCTAATACATTCCAGGATTTGTATGGTATGAAGCAACTGCCTGGTCTTGCTACGCAGCATATGATGTCAAAGGGCTATGGCTACGGCGGCGAAGGTGACTGGAAGGTAGCGGCTATGACGGCTATCATGAAGGCCATGAGCGAGGGCCAATTAGGTGGAACAGGTTTCATGGAGGATTATACATATCATCTTGTTAAAGGCAATGAGTACAGTCTTGGTGCTCACATGCTGGAGGTGTGTCCTTCCCTGGCAGTAGGAAAGCCTCGAATTGAAGTGCATGATCTTGGTATTGGCGACCGTGAGCCACCAGCCAGATTAGTGTTTGAGGGTCGTGAGGGGCCTGCTATTGTAGTAAGTTTAGTTGATATGGGTGGTCGTTTAAGATTAATCTGTCAGGATATTCAATGCGTTAAGCCTATTATGGAGATGCCTAATTTACCGGTTGCCCGTGTTATGTGGAAACCAATGCCCGACCTTATAGCAGGTGTGGAGGCATGGATTATAGCAGGTGGGGCGCATCATACCGTGCTTAGCTATGATGTAACCGCTGAGCAAATGAAGGATTGGGCTCGCATAATGGATATAGAGTTTGTACATATAAACAAGGACACGACCAATGATAAACTCGAGCAAGACTTATTTCTCTCTGATCTTGCATGGAAGCTAAAATGAGGTAAGCAAAAATGCTAGAAAAATTGAAAAAAACAGTATATAAAGCAAATATGGATTTAGTTCATCATGGGCTTGTCATCTTTACCTGGGGCAATGTTTCGGGAATTGACCGTGAAAAAGGGCTTGTGGTTATCAAGCCCTCCGGAGTAGAGTATGAGCAGTTAACACCTGATAATATGGTGGTTGTAGACTTAGACGGGAAGTGTATAGAGGGTGATTTAAACCCATCCTCTGATACCTTGACCCATATCGAGCTATACAAAGCGTTCTCCGAGATAGGCGGAATTGTTCATACTCACAGCACATATGCTGTGGCTTGGGCGCAAGCAGGCCAAGATATTCCGTGCTGTGGAACTACTCATGCTGACTATTTTTATGGGCCAGTTCCCTGTACAAGAACTTTGACGGCTCAGGAGACACAAGAGAATTATGAGAAAAATACAGGTAAGGTTATTGTAGAGACCTTTTTGACTAGAGGAATAAATCCTTTATATGTTCCTGGGGTGATTTGTCGGAATCATGGCCCTTTTACATGGGGTAAAGATCCTAACGAGTCTGTTTACAACGCAGTTGTACTTGAGGAAATATCTAAAATGGCTAGGATTACACTTGACATTAATGCTAACGTAATAACCCCAGCGCCTGAGTATATTCAAGATAAACATTTTATGCGTAAGCACGGACCTGATGCTTATTATGGTCAGAAAATTAATTCATAACAGTATTGTGACAGTTGCGCCATTATCTTTTTAATGATACCATTTATATGGTGTATTCTGCGAAAAAATCTTTATAATTACAATTGTTTTAGCGGACACTAGTATTAAAATTTTATCCAAAAATATGTTGAGCCCAAACATATATTAGAAGGGAAAACACAACATGTTTAAGGTCTTTCTTGTTGAAGATGAAATTGTAGTACGCGAAGGTATACGAAAAAATATTATCTGGGAGCAGTACGGATTTATTTATGCCGGTGACGCTTCGGATGGAGAGCTTGCTCTGCCATTAATTAGACAGATACAACCAGATCTTCTTATTACCGATATAAAAATGCCGTTCATGGACGGATTGTCGTTGATTGAACTGGTGCGCCAGGAATTGCCTAAGACTAAAATCGTCATTATCAGTGGATATGACGATTTTTCCTATGCCCAACAGGCTATTCGCTCAGGTGTGGAGCAATATTTACTAAAACCTATCATGAAAGAAAAGATGGTCGAAACGCTGATTGGCATTAGAAATAAAATGGAAGAAGAGCAGCGGCAACAGGAGTACATAGATAGTTTTCAAAAAGATAGCCATGAGTACGAAAGTTTTTCACGCAGAAGGTTTTTTGAGCAGATTGTCACCGGGGGAATGAGTGTATCTGAAATTTCTGAAGCGGCTAAAACCATGAATATAGATTTAAATGCCCCACTATATAATATTATACTTTTTTCTCTTAGTAATAACGAATATGACGCAAGTGAGCCGGAGAGTTACACCGACGCATTAGCTGTAGTACAGGAAAAGATCACACAGCTTTTCATGGACAATTCTCAAATGATTTTATTCCGTTGGAATATTACGACTTACGCCGTTTTGGTTAAAGGAGAAAAGGATGAGATCGCACTTCGCACGAGTGATTGTATAGAGAACATTCAGGACCTTTGTGTCATGGCCGAGCCTGATGTTGAATGGTATATCGCACAGGGCACGCCAGTATCACGCCTCGGTTCTATTCCGATATGTTTTACAGAGGCGAGTCGTATTTTATCGTATCGATATCTATGCCCAGGGGAGCGTATTTTATCTGAAAGCAGCATTCGTGCTTGTACGAAAAAGAACGGCTTAAAGACCGATACAGGCAAGAAGGAGATTGACCAGGAGCATATTAGAAGCTTCTTAAATAATGGAGCGGCAAAAGAAATCGACCACTTCATAGATCAATTGTTGCTTAATGCTGGGAATGAGGCTGTTACGCTACCTTTGTATTGTAGGTATTTGACCATGACTATATATTTGGCAGCGGTAGAATACTTGGATTTAATTGGATGCCCCGCCGACAGCTTTTGGTCAATGGAGCTTCGACCCAATGATAATATATCGGCACCCGAGCAGTTGCGCCACTACGCACTAAGGGTTATGGGACAGGCAATAGAGCTACGTGACCGCGAAAGTACAAAGCAGCAAAGCGGACTGTTAACGAAAGCCATTGAGTTTATAAGTGAAAATTACGCAGATGATTCAATTTCGCTCGATAAGGTGGCGAAACATGTAAATATCAGCCCAAACTACTTATCAGCGTTATTTAGCCAGGAAGTTGGGCAGACCTTAATTGAATACCTTACATATAAACGGATCGACGAAGCTAAGCGTATGCTCCGCCAAAACGATAAGCGTTCTAGCGAAATTGCCTTTGCTGTCGGGTATAAGGATCCACATTATTTTAGCTTTGTATTCAAGAAAGTTTCGGGATATACGCCTAGCGAGTATCGAAAAGGAAACAGATAATGATTTTACAGTTACCAAGAGAAGATGAAAAGATAAAAATGCAGAGCAGACTTTGGAATATGATTTTGATTGTTGCGCTGCCGTTGATGGTTGTAATTATTGTGCTCGCATCGTTGGGAATTGGTTATGCTCTACAATATAATTCAATTTTAAATAATGTTACGACGGCTTCGGACTTTAACCAGAATTTTAAGGACGATGTCGATTTGAAGATGTACTATTACGTGATTGATAGCCAGTATTCGGAAGGGTTGCCCACAGAGGAGGTGCATTACGCAAAGACTATTGCGCAAAAGCTTATAGATACTACTAATAATAAGCTTAGCCTCCGTGCAATCAGTAGCGTGCTAAGTCTGTGCCACAACCTCGAGGAAAAAATGCAGCAGATTGCTGAAACCGAGCATTACGACTCTCGAGTAGACCAGCTGGAAAAAAACATTTACATCCTGACAGATATGATTCAAAGGTTTATGTATACCTATCTATATTATGAGGCAGCCCATTTAAACGACCTACAGTCTAGTATGATTTGGAACATGATCTTCTTAATTGGCATAATTCTGGTTTTATCTTTGGTGTTGCTATTTTTTCTTTTAAAAAGTTCAAAAAAATTAAGCAATAAGATTGTTGACCCAATCGACAGGATTTGTGAGCGCTTAGAGGCAATTGGTAAGGGTAGTTTATTGGTATGTGAGCCTATTGAAGCCGATGTCGAAGAAGTACAGCTGCTTTCATATGGGATTGAGAATATGGTCGAACGTCTTAAATGGCAGATTGATAAAAACACTGAGCAGGAAAAGCAGCGAAGGCGTACTGAATTAGCGCTTTTACAGGCACAAATAAATCCTCATTTTCTCTATAATACATTGGATACAATTATTTGGCTCA
The DNA here is from genome assembly GCA_964388375.1 of uncultured Ruminiclostridium sp. Taxonomy (GTDB): domain Bacteria; phylum Bacillota; class Clostridia; order DSM-8532; family DSM-8532; genus DTU059. The sequence goes on along the minus strand of CAYMAE010000011.1, from coordinate 9,142 downwards.
ATGAGTCCGGCGAAATTTCAGAGGCGGTAAAAATGGTTGCAAGCCTCTCAAATTATTTTCGATTCTCTTTAAGTCGAGGGAAGAGTGTAATTACTCTTGAAGAGGAAGAACAGCATATTAGAAGCTATTTGGAAATTCAACAGATGCGATACCGTGATTTAATGGATTATGAAATTGACATTCCCGTTCGATTAAAAAATTACATATTACCAAAGCTTACTTTGCAGCCATTGGTGGAAAATGCACTGTATCACGGTATTAAGAATATAAGACGCAAAGGTTCTATTCGATTAACAGGTAGAGAGCAGAATGGATGTGTGATTCTAGAAGTTATAGATGATGGATATGGTATGTCACAGGAACGTCTAGAAGAGGTAAGAGCATCGCTGACCGATGGCACGAATGAAGGATTCGGGCTAAGGACAGTACATCAGAGGCTTCAAATACTTTTTGGAGCAGAATTCGGTCTAGCTTTGCAAAGTGAACCAGATATAGGGACTAAAATTATTGTGACCATTCCTATGAAGACGAGCGACAAGGAGATGGCGATATGAAAAAAATAATTATTATGGTTATGTGTCTAACGATAATGCTCTTTGGCTGTGCACAAGAAGGGCAGTATGTAGGGGGTACTGGTGAGGATGATCTTATAGTAGTCGGGTTTTCACAGGTGGGTGCAGAATCAGAGTGGCGCGTAGCTAATACCGAGAGTATAAAGGCCGCGTTGTCCGAAGAAAATGGATATCAGCTAATCTATGATGATGCTAGACAGGAACAGGAAAACCAGATTCGGGCCATTCGCACCTTTATTCAGCAGGGTGTGGACTATATTGTGTTTTCACCAAAGGTTGAAACTGGATGGAATTCCATTTTACTCGAAGCAAAGGCAGCCAATATACCAGTTATCGTGATTGATCGCTTTATTGAAGGGGAAGATGAGAACCTTTTTAAGGCTTATATCGGTTCAAATTTTCATAAAGAAGGGGAAATAGCTGTAAAGTGGTTGGAAGAATTTTTGGAAAGCCAAGGTAGAGAAGAAGACTCTATTAGAATAGTCCATATTCAGGGGACGATTGGTTCCACCGTACAGATAGGCAGAACGGTGCCTATTGAAAATGCAATTAAAATACATTCGAACTGGGAAATCATCGCGCAGGAAAATGGGGATTTTACAAAGGCTAAGACATACGAAGTAATGGGCTCAATTTTAGAGCATACAAAAGATATCGATGTAGTTTATTGTGAAAATGATGGCGAGGCTCTTGGGGCAATAGCAGCTATGGAAGAGGCAGGACTCAATTGTAATGCGGAGGATGGTGTAATTGTTATATCTTTTGATGCGACAAGACTAGGGCTTCAATACTGCTTAGAGGGTAAAATAGCCTTTAATGTAGAATGCAATCCTCTGCAAGGACCATATGTTGACGAAATTATCAAGCAGCTGCAAAGTGGCAAGCCAATAAAACGAACACAATATGTTGATGAAACATATTTTGACTACCTTACAATTACACCAGAGATTATTGAAAGCAGAGAATATTGAGGGTAGTTTTTTACGATAAAGGTTTAAAATTTTACGATTGATTAATTACTATAACTAATACAAAAACCCGAATTGTTAGCTTTTTAAATGAGAAGGGTAAGATATTTACTGGGTTCGTTCTTATCCCTTGTTTTAAAATTTGTATGATGTAAGCTAAGAACAAAAGGTACTATTTCATAATTTTGAAAGGGGAATAAGAAAATGAAAAAACTCCTAGTTATGCTCTTGGTTATTTCATTGACATTAGGATTGGTTGCATGTGGAGGAACACCTGCAGGACCTGCTGATGGTCTTATCAAAGTTGGTATTGTCAACAATCCGCCTTCAGAGTCTGGGTATCGTGCGGCCAATGTTGCAGACTTTGAGAAGGTATTCACCGAAGCGAATGGATACAAGGCCACTACTTTCTATAGCTTGAAGAATGATGAGCAATTGAATGCAGCTAATCAATTTATCACTGATGGTGTAGATTATCTTCTAATCTCAGCTGCTGCTACCGATGGCTGGAATGCTGTTCTTGAAAGCGCTAAAAAAGCTGGTATTAAAGTATTTCTCTTTGACAGACTGATGAACGTCGATGAGAACATGTATGAAGCAGCCGTTGTTTCAGACATGGCACAAGAAGGAACTACAGCAGTAGATTGGCTAAAAGCACAAAAACTTTCCGAATATAACGTTATTCATATTCAAGGCGCAATGGGCAGTGATGCACAGATTGGCCGTACAGCAGCATTGGATGCAGAATTTGCAGCCGGAACCATGAAAGGTGTTGTACAACAGACTGCTACTTGGGATGAAGCTACAGCAAAGCAGATTGTAGAATCAGTAATCAACTCCAATGAGAAATTCAACGTTATTTATGCTGAGAATGATGGTATGGCAAAGGGTGCTGTTGCAGCGCTAGATGAAGCTGGTATCACACACGGCGTAGACAAAGATGTTATTGTAATGGGCTTCGATTGCAATAAGTGGGCACTTAGAGAATTGCTTGCAGGTAACTGGAACTATGACGGACAGTGCAGCCCATTCCAAGCTTCCGTAATCGACGGTATGGTAAAAGATCTTGAAGCTGGAAAGACACTTCCACTTAAGAAGGTTATTTCTGAAGAAAAAGGTTTTGATGCAAGAACTATTACACAGGAAGATATTGATACATACGGACTTGGCGATTAATTATAAATCATACTCCTCCTGATAAAGGAGTTATAACAGGTATAAGTATATGCGATGTTGAGTATGCGGAGGTTTCTGCATACCAGCATCGCCATATAAAAAGTCTTCTAACGTTTTAAGGATGGTAACTATGCAAAAAGAGATCGTTCTATCCATGCG
>CAYMAE010000011.1:0-6167 GCA_964388375.1 uncultured Ruminiclostridium sp. | reverse complement strand
CTTCTAACGTTTTAAGGATGGTAACTATGCAAAAAGAGATCGTTCTATCCATGCGGAACATAAGCAAAACATTCCCGGGTGTCCGTGCATTACATAATGTAGATTTCACTCTTAATAAAGGCGAAATACATGCATTGATGGGTGAAAATGGAGCGGGAAAGTCAACTTTAATCAAAGTTTTGACAGGTGTACACTCGAAAGATTCAGGACAAATTTATATAGAGGGCAAAGAAATAACTGTAAAGTCACCAAGCGATGCTCAGAATCTAGGTATCAGTACGGTTTATCAGGAGATAACCCTCTGTCCTAACCTTACTGTTGCTGAAAATATGTTTATTGGGCGTGGCAAATACAGCTTTGTAAATTGGCGCTCTATGAAAAAGAAGACAGCGGAAATACTTTCCAAGCTACATATCCCTGCGAGAGCTACTCAGCAGCTTTCCACCTGCTCACTTGCAGTACAGCAGATGGTGGCCATTGCTCGTGCGGTAGATATGGACTGTAAAGTACTTATTTTGGACGAGCCTACTTCCTCGTTAGACGAAGAAGAGGTTAATAAACTTTTTTCTCTGATGCGTGACCTGAAGTCACGCGGGGTCGGTATTATCTTTATAACGCATTTCCTCGAACAGGTATATCAGGTATGTGATCGGATCACTGTTTTACGAAATGGAGAACTTGTAGGGCAATACGAAATAAAGGATTTACCACGATTAGAACTCATTTCAAAGATGATGGGCAAAGAGCTTGAGGATATTTCAGAGCTGAAAAACCAAAAGTCATCACATGTAGATGACAATGAAGATTCACCGGTTTTCGAGGCATTTGGGTTATCTAGTTGCGAGGGAACTAAGCCCTTTGACTTCAAAATTTCTAAAGGGGAAGTAAACGGATTTACAGGTTTGCTTGGTTCTGGCCGTAGTGAAAGCGTGCGTGCTATATTCGCTGCTGATAAAATTACCGACGGCAGGATGAGGGTAAATGGAAAAGACGTTAAAATAAAAAAGCCCAAGGACGCCATGAAGAATGGTATTGGGTATTTGCCTGAGGACAGAAAACAAGACGGTATCATCGAGGATTTGTCGGTGCGTGAAAATATTATACTTGCTCTGCAAGTAATGAAGGGCTTTTTCAGGCCGTTTTCTAAAGCTGAGGCTGAAGCTTTTGCAGATAAGTACATAAAAATATTAGGGATAAAAACACCATCTGCTGATACGCCAATGAAATCACTATCGGGTGGCAATCAGCAAAAGGTAATACTTGCGCGTTGGTTGCTCACTAATCCACAGTATCTTATCTTGGACGAGCCGACACGTGGTATTGATGTTGGCACAAAAGTTGAAATACAAAAGCTTGTACTCAAACTTGCTGAAGAAGGTGTAAGCGTAACATTTATTTCATCTGAAATAGAAGAGATGCTCCGCACCTGTTCAAGGCTAATCGTTATGCGTGATCGTAATATAGTCGGCGAATTAAATGGCGAGGATATGACGCAAGCAAAAATAATGCAAGTAATAGCGGGGGGGGTGTAGCTCAAAATGACTAAGGGTTTGAAGAAACTTATGAAGTCTCAATTGGTTATCCCGTTGTTTGCACTTTGTTTGGTGATTATTTTTAATTTATTCAGGGATCTTAGTTTTTTCACTATAACTGTTACAACTAACAACCTGGGAAACACCGTTCTTACGGGAAATATAATTAGTATTTTAAACGGTGCATCTGCAGTCGCAATTTTGGCAATCGGTATGACGCTGGTAACAGCATCCACAGGAGGACAAGACATCAGTGTTGGTGCTACGGCAGCAATAGCAGGAAGTGTGTTTGTCAGTGTGCTTCGTGCAAATCAAATTACAATGCCAACTATTTTCGTAGCTTTTTTGGCAAGCTGTTTAGCTGCAATTCTTTGTGGCATATTCAACGGAACATTAGTTGCCGTATTCAAGATACAGCCTATGATAGCGACGCTGATACTTTTTTCTGCCGGACGCTCTATAGCCTATTGGATAAATGGGGGGGCAACGCCTACTGTTTCAAGTCCTTTGTTAGTTAGTCTTGGGGGATTTATTCCGGGTATTCCCGTACCCACACCCATTATTATCATGGTAGTATTCTTAGTGTTGATTTCGCTTGTCTTAAGGTTTACTAATCTTGGGCTATACACTCAGGTGGTCGGAATTAACGAAAGACCTGCGCACTTAAACGGTATCAATGCTGCCTGGATAAAGTTGTTATCATTTATGGTACTGGGTGTATGCGTCGCTATTGCAGGCTGTATCACCGTCGCAAGAATAGGTCTTATTAACCATGAAACCATTTTGTTAGATGTTGAAATGGATGTTATTTTGGCAGTCGCCATCGGAGGTACTGCGCTAAGCGGTGGAAAGTTTAGCTTGTTTGGGTCAGTAATTGGGGCATACATCATTCAGGCTTTAACGGTTACGCTTTATGCAATGAAGGTTCCTTCATCGGCAGTAAAAGCCTATAAGGCGCTTGTTATTATAGCCATCGTTGTAGTTAGTTCACCAGTTGTTCAAGAATATGCAACTCATCTACGTAATAAGCTGTTTAAAAAGCCGGTAGAAACTGCCAGTGATCCAATGAAGGTATCGTGAAAACCGACGGAAATAACGGAGAGTTAATGATATGAAAAATGATAGGTCTTCATTTACCGAAATAACGGGGAAAAAACTTAAAGAACCTATTTCCAACACTAATTTACTTTTAGCCATAACAGTTTGTACGTTTGTTAGTATGTACTTAGTGGCTATACTTGTTTGGGGTAGGGGATTTCTAAATCCTCAGCAGTTTCTTGATCTTTTTAATAATAATGCGTTTTTACTTGTGCTTGCCTGCGGACTGAATATTGTTATGATAACAGGTGGTATAGATATTTCAGGAGGAGGCATAACCGCGCTTGTAACAATGACTTGCGTTGTTTATCTTAGCGACCGTGGAGGCAGTGTAATTGGCTCGATGTTTTTGGCTTTAGGTATAGGAATAGCTTTTGGTCTAGTTCATGGAATATTGGTAGCATATTTGGAAATACAGCCATTTATAGTTACTTTGGCGGGCATGTTCTTTGCAAAGGGAATGGTAACCATAGTCAGTATTGCGCCGCGCACCGCAAGCCATGAAGCTTTTCTTGCACTTAAACAGCTACGTATTACAATTCCGGGCATAGGTTATTATGGAAAGACCGGTAATTTTATTCCCGCACAAATTGAGCCTGGCGTTATAGTAGCTCTAATTACAGTGATAGCTGTGGCATTAATGATGAGATGGACACGATTCGGGCGAAACCTCTACGCAGTAGGTGGTAATAAAGACAGTGCATTAATGCTAGGTATTAATGTAAAGCGAACAAAATTCTATGCCTATTTACTGACCGGTTTGCTATCCGGAATTGCTGGTTATGTTTATTTGCTACATACAGGGGCGGGAGACGCTGCAAATGCTACGGGAGCAGAAATGCAAGCCATTGCATCTAATATCATCGGCGGGACATTATTAACCGGCGGTGTCGGAAATGTAGTAGGTACGCTTTTTGGAATGCTTTCTTTAAAGACCATCACCAATATAGTTATTGCTTCGGGCCTCTCTAAGCCATATTGGCAGAGCATCACAACCGGCCTTATGCTTTGTTTCTTTATTTTACTTCAGAGCGTTATTCTTGCGATTCGTGAAAAGGGCGGATTCAAGCTATGCTTGCCAGAATGGTTAAAAATAAAGGGAAAAAACAAAAAAGGCGAATAACTTGCTTACGTAGAAATAAAAGAATCGCGACTCGTTAATGCTCGATGCAGATAATTGCATAAGGCTCACACATATAACAGACATACGATAGATAATTTTAGCGGAGGTGGTTTGGTTGAGGTTTATATATTCTTTGAAATTCAGGCTTATTCTCATACTTCTATGTGTTGCTCTTGTTCCCCTACTCACCCTTGCATCATTTCAATTATCGCAGTATATGACGGAGGTTACGGAGAATATAAAAACACACGAAATAGAAATCGCAAGTTCGAATGCGAAGATAATAGACTCGTGGGTTTATTCAAAGACCATGCAGCTCACAGAGTTATATAAAGCCCACCCGGAATTCTCCGATATGAATATGGAAGAAATAATGTTTACTCTGAAGATAATCTATCAATCCGACCTGGAAGTCGAAACATCGCTAGTGGCTGATAAAGACGGAAATAACATAATTGATAATTTGACTTCACGACCCAATATAGCAAATGAAAAACATTTTATGATGGCGAAGGAAACAAAAAAGCCCGCGATAAGCGATATTATGAACAGCGAAAGGTCGGGCGCCAGGATAATTGCCGTAGCAGTGCCCATATTGGATGATTCGCAAAATTTTATAGGTATTATTCAGAGCAATGTGGTTGTTAAGGCCTTGGAAAACAACATCGGAACCGTAAAAATAGCAGAATCCGGATTTGCCCATCTGATGTCAAGCTCAGGGAATATAATATTCCACAGGGAGTGGCAAAATATTGGGAAAAATTATAAAGAATTTACAAAAGGCGAGAGTAAACTAAACGCATTTGAGGAAGGTGTATTTGTTAATGACAGTGGTTTTATGCAATACTCAGAAGATGATGGGTTGAAAATGGTTGGTGCATATGCAACCGTTCCAACCACAGGTTGGAAGATTATTGTTACGGCTCCTTCAAATGAAATATATAAGCATGCAAATACCTCAAAGCTTATTTCGATCATAGTGATACTTTTAGCGGCAGTTTTAGTAGTAGTGATATCATTATTCACAGCTAATCGCATATCAAAGCCAGTAAAAACCGCTGCCGATCACCTTAATATATTAGCCGAAGCTGATTTTACAAAGGATCTACCTGACGGATTTATGAACAGGAAGGATGAAACAGGCGTTCTTATGAAATCGGTGAACGTTATGAGTAAATCAATAAGAACTGTGATTAATGATGTCATTAGCGAAGCTAACAACGTTGAGGAGAATATTCTTATATCATCGGAAAATTTAACTGAATTATCAGATAGAATATCTGAAGTATCCAGCACCACCGAAGAGATGTCTGCGATGGCTCAGGAAACAGCGGCAGCTACCGAAGAGATGAATGCAACATCACTTGATATTGAAAATGCAGTACGGTCCATCGCCCAAAAAGCACAGAACAGCTCGGTTGTAGTCAGCAAAATAAGCGAACGTGCCCTAGATTTGAAAGAAAGTGCGGCTGTTTCTCGAAATACGACTAATGATATACGAAATGCTATAGATTCTGAGATGAAAAAGGCGTTGGAACAATCTAAAGCTGTTATGAAAATAAATGTTCTTACAGAGTCCATACTGCAGATAACCGAGCAGACAAACCTGCTCTCACTTAACGCTACAATTGAGGCTGCTAGGGCCGGAGAAGCGGGCAAAGGATTCGCGGTGGTAGCCGATGAAATTCGAAAGGTTGCAGAGAACTCAAAGGACACAGCCAATAAGATTCAGATTGTCACCAAGGAGGTCATAAAATCGGTTGAAGACCTTGCGTCAAGCTCGGAGAAAGCTTTGGATTTTATTGATACAAAGGTTATAAACGATTACAAAGCGATGGTGGGAATCGGGGAGCAGTATTACAATGATGCAGCATCAATTCACAAGCTTGTTACTGATTTTTCTACAACTTCTGAAGAATTACTGAAATCAATACAGAATATGGTCAGAGCAATAAATGAAGTTACCGCTTCCAATAGCGAGGGCGCCCAGGGAACGCAAATTATTTCTCAGAAAGCATTATACGTAATGGAAAGAGCGTCCAAGGTTTCGGAATTGATGAAAGCGACGAAGCAAAGTTCCGAAAGTCTGGCAGCAAGCGTTTCGAAATTTAAAGTTTAGTAAACGAACCTAGTAAGGTACATCCACGGTCACTACGAGAAACAACGCAAAGTATTGTCGCAAGTGAGGTTAGGCCTTCTCCTTGAATATCTATACCGGGATTTAATTTTTCAATTTACAACAAAGATCCGGTTATAAAATAGTGCTTGTAATAAATGATATTCAATGTTATACTATTAAAGCACGCAAAAAATTGACGTCGCGGAGTGGAGCAGTCTGGTAGCTCGTCGGGCTCATAACCCGAAGGTCGTGTGGTTCAAATCCCGCCTCCGCAACCATTGAAAACCGCTTGTTC
>CAYMAE010000010.1:44352-51487 GCA_964388375.1 uncultured Ruminiclostridium sp. | reverse complement strand
AAGACAATGGATTCCGGTTCCATTAATATGGGTTCGATTCCTATACGGGACGCCATCAATTGAGTACAGGCAATCAAAATCGTCTGTGCTCTTTTACTATATATTCCTTAGGAGAGAAGCATGGATATTCGTAGTGGAATTGACATTATAGAATTAGAGCGCATGTCACGAGCATTAAAAAGCACACCCGGTTTTAAAAAGAAGGTTTTTACCGAAAATGAGCAAGCCTATTGTGAAAACAGAGGTAAGGGAAAGCTTCAGAGCTATGCGGCACGTTTTTGTGCGAAGGAAGCAGTAGTCAAGGCGCTTGGCACAGGCATCTCAAAAGGTATTTGCTTTCTGGAAATTGAGATTTTAAATGATGAAAATGGAAAGCCTGCGGTAAATTTATTGGGCGAGGCTTTGCTGCTTTATAGGAATATGGGTGCAAAGGCAATAGATATAAGTCTCACTCATTGCCGTGATTATGCACTTGCTCAGGCTGTTATTCTAATTGGGGAGTGACTATATTGGAGACTATTAAATTCGTACACTGCGCCGATGTGCACCTAGATGCACCCATTAGGGATAATGGCACAGGTACATATTCAGATATTAGAAGAAAAGACATACGTGATGCTTTTTTAAGTATCCTGGATACAGTCAAACAAGAAAAGGCACAGCTCCTTTTGATTTCCGGGGATTTATACGAGCAAAGGACAACAAGTAAGAGCACAATGGAATGGCTTTATATGCTGCTTTCGCAGCTGGATGTTCCCGTAGTAATTATTCCAGGTAATCATGACCCTTATATCGCAAACTCGTGGTATAAATGCTGGAAGTGGCCTAGCAATGTCACAATCTTAACTTCTGAAAATCCTTCACTTATTATAGAAGAGCTCAATTTAAATATTTATGGCATGGGTTTTTCTTCATACAAAGAGGAAGCCCCTGATTTGTCTATTGTTACGCCTCCTATTAAGGTCAAGTTTAATGTTTTTATGTTTCATGGTACATTGGATATGAATTTTACTAAGCAAGTCTATAAGCCTATTACATCCATTGAGTTGGAGCAATTGAAATATGATTATTATGCCTTGGGACATTTTCACAAAAGCTGCTTGGAATATCCTTTGGAAAATGCATATAATCCTGGTTCTCCTGAGCCATTAGGATTTGGCGAGCAGGGTGTCCACGGAGCCTTTGTGGTTACCATGCGAAAAGAGGAGAATCAAGTAATCACAGAGGTTAGCAAATTTAAAACCGCTAATCGGGAATATCATGATGCTACTCTTGATGTAACAGGCTGTAAAAATCTAGATGAAGTAAAAATAAGAATTTTGGGACTGCTAGAGGGATTTAATCCCGAAAGGGATATTATACGCATAAAACTAAAAGGAAGAACCAATCTTTCATTAGAAGAAGAGATGATGTCTTCCTTCCTTAGCGATGATTGGCTCTATTTAAGAATCGTTAATGAAACCCGAAAAGCCTTCAATTTAGAGCAGTTGCTTTTAGAAAATTCTCTTACAGGTGCATTTACAAGGGAGATGAAAAAGCGTATTGACGAAGTATGCGAAGAATTAGAAAAGGACCCTGAGAATGTTGGATTACAAAAAGAAGAAGCAAAATTAAGCCTTGCATTGAGCTATGGCCTTGAGGCGTTAATAACAGGAAAGATTGAGTGGCCAAGCGAAATATAGGAGCAGGTATATGAAAATAGATTTATTAGATATTAAGGGATTTGGAAAATTTAAACAAAAAAAGATTTTGCCCAAGGATGGGTTTAATATAGTTTTTGAAAGTAATGAATCGGGTAAGTCTACTCTTCAGGCTTTTATACGTGCTATGCTGTTCGGGCTCAAGGGTGGAAGAAAATCAAAGGAAGGAAAGCTCCCTCCTCTTAAACAATATAAACCATGGGGCAAAGACCAATACGCAGGAATAATGGAATACACCTTAGATAACGGTAAATCATATCGCATAGGGCGTAATTTCGAAAAAGGGACTACCAATATCTATGACGATGGGGCAAACAATCTAACGGCTGAATTTACTCACGAAAAGGATACGGGTCCTAAATTCGCCAATGAGCATTTAGGATTAGATGCTGAGGTATTTGACCGTAGCGCATTTATAGGTCAGCTTCAAAGTGTTATCGACACAGAAGGAAAGAAAGGGCTAATAGAAAGACTGTCAAATTTCAGCACAACAGGTAATGAGGATATGTCTCTTGATAGCGCCATAAATGCTTTGGAATCAACGTTACTTGAGAAAGTGGGAACAAAGAATTCTTCTAAAAGACCCCTAGATAAACTGAACAGTCGTATTTTAGAACTAAAACAAGAAAGAGCAGATTTAAAAGCTCAGCGTGAAAAATACATGGATATTATTTCAGAGCTTCACTTAGATAAAGACTCGTTAGTGGATTTAGAGGCTAATCTAGCTGCGATTAAAGAGCAAAGAAAGAACATAGAAAAAAGGCAGCTAATCACACTACAAAGCGAATTAGAAGAACTACTAGATAAAGCAAATGAACTAGATGATGGGATAAAGCAATGTAACCAAGAGCTTATAAGCTTAAAACAATATGAGAATTTCAATAAAGACAATTTTCTAGAAATCCTTAAAGTGATTGAAGAAGAAAAACAAATTGAGTATTTAATATTAACGCAGCAAGCAAACCTTAGGGAAGAAAAAGATAGATATGATGAGATAATAGATACCTTGGATCCAGATGAATTATTTGAGAAGAAGATGACTGATGTCAATGAGGCTATTGCAGAATATAATGCGTATAATGAAGCAAAAAATGAAAGACGAAACGACGATTCATCGGCTAAAACAGATATCAATAAAAAAGCAAAACGAGACTGGATGCCATTTATAGTCTCTGCGGGATTAATTTCTGCCCTTTTGTTAACAGCAAATTTTTTTCATAGTCAAAACCCTTTATCTTTAGGAATTGCCATTATTGTAGCCGGTTTCACACTAACTCTTATTCTTCGAAAAAAGAATAGAAACAACATCAATTCTGGGAATATGACCGAGGCCGATCGGCTTAACAATGTGCTTTCAAAGTCAGGTTTTACAGATATGGTAGACTTTATTCGTTACAGAGAGTCTCAGATAATGGGAAGAGAAACCAAGGAAAACTATACTAAGCAGACAGTAAATATAAAGGCACAAATAGATGATCTTATTAGTAGAAAGGATACCATATCACAAAGTTGGGACAATTTTGTTAGCGAAAATAACCTTATAGATGATTTTGATAAGGAAATAGTCATCGATCCTATAAAGCAAGGGGTTGAAGGTTTAATAAGCGCTAATGAAAAAAAGCAAAGACTTCTACTTGCAAAGGATACTATCTATGATAAACGTAAAATTGTATTAAGAGAAGCTGGATTAATGGCTGGAGAAATGTTTTACACAGAAGATGATTTAAACAAGTATATATTGAATTTTGATAACGAAGATGACATGGAGCTTCCACAAGTATCAATGGCGCAGATAGATGAGTCAATAAAGACATTAGAAGGAAAAATTAATGAAACGAAACTTAGAATTGCCACCAAGGAGGCACGTTTAGAGAATGCCCCAGATCAAACGAAGATATATAATGTTTTAGAGGAGTTAAATAGGCTTAGAGAGAAGAAGAACAAATTAGAAATACAGGGTGAAAGCTTGGCTTTAGCAAGTCAGACTATTAAGAAGGTCGCCTTAAGCGTGCAAAAGGATTATATCCCCAAGCTTAATAGTGAAATGAGCAGGATGATGGAAAAGCTAAGCGACCGAAAGTATACAAGTGTTATGACAAATGATGAATTAATGATTAATGTGGTATCTCCGGAAACTGAGGAGCTTATCGGTGTAAACAGCCTTAGTGGCGGAACAATAGATCAGATTTATTTAACCATGCGTTTAGCAGCCGTAACACTTTTGGAAAAAGGTAGAGAAAAGATTCCTCTTTTCTTAGATGAACCATTTTCGCAATATGATGAAATTCGGATAAAAAAGGCCTTCGAGCTTTTAAAAGATATATCAAAAGAACGTCAGATATTTTTCTTTACATGCCGGCAAAGAGAATATGATCTTGCCGTCGATGTTTTCGAGGAAGAGTTAAATCGAATCAGCCTGACATAACAGGATAGGCACGCTGCCTATCCTCGTATTTTCATGCGGGATTTTTATCAGCGCATTTTTTATCATCTCTCATGGATAATCTCTAAGTATTTTAGACAGAATATCCCTTGAGGTGATAATGTCATGAGAAATTCCAATGTTATAGGAATCATAAAAAAGGATAGAAAGAAGATCTTGGTTGTAATATCCTTGATTGTACTTTTGTGCTTAGTATTTGGTGTCCCCAAAAGTGCAGGAGCATCTGGACAGAGGGTGGATGATGTTCAGCTTTTGGCGAGGGCAATAAATGGTGAAGCCAGAGGTGAGCCCTATGAAGGACAGGTAGCTGTTGGAGCTGTAATTCTTAACAGAATAAAATCTTCAAGCTTCCCTGATACAATATCTGGTGTTATTTACCAGCCAGGGGCATTTACTGCGGTTAGTGATGGACAAATTAGTGTTGCAATTGAGCCAAAATCTACAGTGGTAAAGGCTGCAAGGGATGCCATAAATGGGTGGGATCCCACCTACGGCTGTCTTTATTATTGGAATCCGGCAACAGCGACAAGTAAATGGATTTGGTCTAGAGAGATTATTGTCAAAATAGGAAAGCATAATTTCGGAAAATAACAAATAACAAGACTTGTAATTGCTCATAGGGTTTATCTCAAAACAGGAAATGGAAGGAAGGGATGCTTTCATGTTTAACGAAAACGAAAATGATTTAAAAGAGAATCTTAATGAGGCGCGCAAAGAAAATCAGGAAAACAGAAAAGAGATAAAAAGCTCACATGCAAGAAACAGGGCTAAAAATGTAATAATTGCATTGCTTTTGGCTGCTACAATTTTTGGTGCATATCAGTATAATCAGGCGGTCATGTTAAGAAGGAAGCTTGACAATGCATATAATAGAGCCTTTTATGAACTAGTAGGCTATGTACAAAATGTAGAAGTTATGCTCATGAAGGCGCGTATGACCTCATCTCCAGAGCTTACAGCGACAACCTTAAATGATGTTTGGAGGGAGGCTACGGCCGCCACAAGCAATTTAAATCAACTTCCCATATCAATGGGTGTATTGTCCAACACAGAAAAGTTTCTAAGCCAGGTCGCTGATTTATCAAGGACAATAGCAAAACAAAACTCGCATGGCATACCCGTTAATGATGAGCAAATGGAGACCCTTGCCAAGCTGCACACGTTTTCTGTTGCCTTGGAAGATAGCTTAAACGAATTGCATAGTGATCTTAATAATGGAAATTTGAAGTGGAAAAATGTGGCCAATGAAGAAATGGAAGAAAAGGCTACAACAGGCGAGACTGAGGAAAATGGCGAAGAGAATGCAACGACTGTAGCAAATGAAACAAATAAACCCAATGACCAAAATGGTGATGACGCTAATAAAAAGAATGGTGCTAATAATGCAGAAGGCGACAACGATACAAGTGGTGCAAATAATGGCAGTGAAGCAGATAAAGAAATGCAAGAGGCTTCTGAAAAAATGCCAAAAAACTTTTCAAGTGTAAATGATGGATTTGAGGAGATGCCAACTTTAATTTATGATGGTCCTTACTCGGAGCATCTACAAAACCGAAAGGCTTTGGGCTTAACCGGTAATGAAATAACAGAGGAGCAGGCAATAGCAAAGCTAAAAGAGTTTATGCAAGACAAAAGAATAAAAAATATTAGTAAGCTAGCAGATAATAACAATGGTGTAATTAACACTTATAATATCAAAATGGATTTAGAAGAAGGCAAAAACAAGAGTGTCGCCGAGGCCGATGTATCGGTTATAGGCGGTCATATAGTTTGGTTTTTATACAATCGTGACGTTGGTAAGGCCACCATAGACATTGAGAAGGCTATTGAAATAGGGCATAAATTCTTAAGTGACAGAGGTTATACTAACATGAAAGATTCCTATTATCTTCGCAATGATGGTGTAGCAACTATAAATTTCGCCTACACAGAGGACGGAATAACCTATTATCCGGATTTAATGAAGGTAAAGGTTGCGTTGGATAATGGTGAGGTTGTGGGCTTTGAATCAAATGGATATCTAATGAATCATCGAAATAGAAATATTGCACCGCCTAAAATAACGCAGGCCCAAGCAAGAGAAAAGGTAAACCGAGGTGATACCGTTAGTGAATCGGGTCTAGCAATTATACCAACCAATTTCGGCAGTGAAATACTTTGCTATGAGTTTACTGGCAAATTAGCAGACAGAGATTTTTTAGTGTATATAAATGCAAACACGGGAGCCGAGGAAGAAGTTCTCATTATAATCAACTCAGAGGAAGGCATACTGACCATGTAATAAGCTAAAACAAAAAGGGTCTATCTCAAAATGATTGGATACAATTTCGAGATGGACCCTATGTTTTTCACAAAAAAGTTTATGGCTAATATATACTTTGTTAAGTTTATAAATATTTACTGAACCCGTTCGCGGCATTGGCAAGCTCGTTCACAAGATTGTGGGCCTGAGCTGTTTTATCGTTGTTGAGATCTGTCATGGAGTTAACTTCTTCTACATTTGCAGTGGCTTCTTCACTTAGGGCAGAAATCTGGGTTATGCTATCAATAACCTTATTGTTTGAAGTAACAATTTCAGAGATTCTTTGTGTCACAAGACCGACATCATGAGTAAACTCATACATTTTTTCGTTAAGGTCTTCAAATACGCTTTTTGTACTATTTATAAGAATAGTTTGTTGTACATTGGTATCTTTCAAAGTTATAACAGCCTCAGATGTCTGCGAAGCCTTTTCTTCAAGGTCAGCTAAAATCCTTGCTATGCCGGTAGCGCTGTCCTGGCTTTGTGTAGCAAGCTTTCTTATTTCGTCGGCAACAATTAAAAAGCCTCGGCCGTTTTCGCCTGCTCTAGATGCTTCAATAGATGCATTTAATGAAAGCATTGTTGTTTGCTCTGAAATACCGGTTATCATCTCTGCAATATCCTGAATTTCAGAGGCTTTCTCGGTCAGTTCCTGCATCCTATCATAGGCGTATTCACTATTTTCATTAA
>CAYMAE010000010.1:32835-44252 GCA_964388375.1 uncultured Ruminiclostridium sp. | reverse complement strand
AACACCTCTATTGATTCTAAGATATTTAGTAATAGAAACTTATAACAGTAATATACATTCTATCGGAAAAAAATGAATAGTTCAATATTGTATGGCACATTATTAGATAGATAGAGACTGATTATATAAAGTGACTAATTATTATTAATCTTTTTTAAGATACGAATATCTTCACCAATAAACTGAAAAGGTTCGAATTCACCAATTATACGGGATGCAATTCTTTCATTATACTCCTGGAAGAGTCTTTTAAAGTCAAGATTAGAAGAAACGATAGTTTTGGCGACATTGTTTACGTCTTGTGCCTTACGAAGTTCAAGTAAAGTTAAAAGCTCAGCATATTTAGAATCACTGAAGGGCTCGGTACCTAAATCATCTAGAATTAGAAGATTACTAGTAATAAGGTTTTTGTATGCCTGCTCGCTTGAAACTCCATTTCTATCAATATTTAATCGGTATTGCTGAATAATGGGGAAAAGTGAGGTTGCCGAAAGATATAAAACTGAAAAACCAGCCTTAAGCAGCTCTATCCCAATACTCTTGGCCATAAATGTCTTGCCTGTCCCAGTAGGTCCAAAAAAGTATAGATTGGGTGTCGATTCTGGAAAAAGCTTGGCATAATTCTGGCAATAGTCTTTTATAGCCAGCAATTGCTCTTTTGGTGATATATCAAGAGAATATTTCTTTTTATCGGGCTTGTTTGCAAAAAAGCTTTCATCAAAAAAGTCGAAGCCTGTTTTGCCATCATCGATAAGGTTTGATACTTGATATAGACGCTCTAAATAAACCTTTTGATAGCAAGAACAATTCACCGTGGAACCCTCACGATTCAAATAACCTCTGTCTTGACACATGCTGCACTCAAATACTGGTTCAAGATAGTCTAGAGGAATATTATTATCTTTTAACAGGTCTTCTCTGGCTTGACTTAGGCGATTCATTCTATCTAACAAAACGGTTGATTCTTCAGAGGAACTTTCATTAATTAAAGAGCGCGCATAGCGAACACCGGCTAGAGAAATCTCGTTAGCCAAGTTGGAAAGACCGGGTATTTTAGCATAAATGTTACGTTTACGCCGTTCGGCCTCAGATAAAGCGCGATCACGTTTTAAAGCGAAATCATTAGCTAATATGCGTCTAGTATCAGACATTAAGCACCATTTTCCTTCCTGTTCGTGGACTGCTGTTCAAGCTTATTAAAGATATCATCATCGTAATTTCGTTGCTGAAAGTTGTCCCTACGTGGAGCTTTTGAAGGAGTCCGGCTCGACGTACCCTTCCTTGAGGTAGTAGATGCTTCCAAATAGGCTTTTAGTTGACCAATGTTTTCAATACCTTCTTTATGCCAATTAGTTAAAATAGAATGGGCATACTTAAATGGAGTTGATTTACCCACAGTAAGCTTCAAAGCCTCTTCAATTATAGGCATATCATAACCGTATTCATCAAGCCATGTTTCCAAATGCTTTTCCTCATAGGCTGTAAGATTTTTTCCTAGTCTTAAAGATATTGCGATTTTTTTGCCTATTTCCTTTGTGTTTTCCCTTGCCTCGATATACTTTTCGAGCTCCCAATGGTTAGTGATATTCTTAGATGCCCATGTAGCGGCAACCTTGCCAATATATTTAACATTTAGTGCATTATTATCATAGCAATATTTAAATAGGCTAACCATAACATCTTCGTCGAACCGGTAGTTCAAAAACCAATTGTCGATAGCAGTGTACCAGCTAGGGGACATAAGACCTTGAAAAAACATCTTATTTATCGAATCAATGCACTGATTTCTTTTAATATTTGCTTTAGTTTGCTTCTCCTTAGGATTAGGATCGGATGTTGTTTTTCTATTGTATATTTTTGAAAGGGTTTTCTCCTTTATATTAGTCAGTGAAATAAGTTTTGGAGTATGTAAAATAAGACCTTCCTGTTCTAAAAGTACAAATGAGGCTTTTACGGCATCAATAGAAAGATCAAGCTTAGCAGCTAAATCTTCAGGTAATGCCTCTTTGCTATATTTACATAGAAAAACACAGTAAAGATATATCTTCACAGTATCTGAAGGTAATCTGGGCATAATATCACTAAGAAAAATATCAGGAACTAAGGTATCCGATAAAAGAATGTCCTTAATAAACTCAAATTGCATAAAAACTCCTCATCTTTTTTATTTAAATGGTAAAGCTATTTGTGAGGTTACTGATACGAAGTATTATAACATAACTTCACACTCTATTTAAATACTCTTTAAAACATATGCTCTTATTACAGGAATAAAAAAACATTAAGCCTCAACACTATAAAGCTATTAAGAAGGCTATTAAGGAGATTAATAATGCCACAATTAGCAATTAGAACTCGTTCAGGTAGAGTCGAAAGCCTCCATTCAGGTTATGTATGCGTAAGTGATGCTAACAATAATATTCTATATTCAATAGGTAATCCCAATGCAAGCATATTCTTGCGTTCGTCGGGAAAACCCATTTATGCTACTGCATTAGCCAGTTCTGGAGCTTTAGAACAATTCAACATAAGTTTAAGGGAATTTGCTATTACATGTTCATCACATGAGGGGCTAGCGCTTCACAGAAAAATTATATTATCATTACTAAAAAAAGTTGGGTTAACGGAAAAGGATTTGGATTGTGGTCATAAATATCCTGAAAACCAAAAGGTTCATGACGCACTAATACTGTTAAGTAAGAGGCCGACTCCTATATTCAGTAATTGCTCGGGTAAGCATGCGGGATTACTTGCACTGTGCCGATACTATAATTATGAAGTAAAAGATTATGTAAAGGCCGATCATCCAGTCAATCTGCTAATCAGAAAGACCATGGCAGAAATTCTAGGTTGTGATGAAAGTGAGCTTATTACGGGGGTAGATGGTTGTACTTTACCCACATATTTTCTTACCTTACAGCAGGTAGCTTGGCTTTATGCAAGACTTGCTCAAGGGAGCCGAGGGAAGGATAAATACAGCAAAGCTTTTGGCCTCATTCAAGAGGCTATGGTGAAATATCCCCAAGTAATAAGAGGAAGCAATACTTTTTGCACGGATTTGATTAAACATACCGAGGGTCGTGCTATTGGCAAAATAGGAGCAGAAGGTATATACTGCGTTTCAATTCCTGAAAGGGAGCTTGGCGTTTGCATTAAGATGTTTGATGGGCATCCTTGGTCTACCTATCCAGCAGTCATTAGAATACTCGAGGAATTAGAAGTATTGGATAGTAAGACAGTAAAAAAGCTTCAAAAATGGGCACTGCCTGAAATAAAAGATGATAAGGGTGGCATAGTTGGATATATTCACCCGGTATTTGGCTTGATAGATGCCACGGAAGCAAGATATGAACCGGGAGATATTTATCCTTGAGATTAGCACAATCAAGAGTTCAAACTATATTAATAATGAGTGTATGTTTCATAGGAGTGAATGTATGGAAACATTAGCTGTGGTAACAAGAAACCAATTCGTGGAGAGTATTCATCAGGGTTGTATATGCGTCGTGGACAATAAAGGCAAAATTATATATCAAAAAGGTAGTGAAAATACAAAATTCTTTTTTAGATCTGCCGCTAAGCCAATTCAAATTATTCCTTTTATCGAAAGTGGTGGGGCAGAAAAAATGGATTACTCTTTAAAAGAAATTGCTATAGGATGTGCTTCACATACAGGAGAGCCGATGCATATTAATACCGTCATGGGTATTTTATCACGCTTAGGTCTTAACAAGGATGACCTTCATTGTGGGATTAGCGGACCATATAATAAGGATGAAAAAATTAGGCTGATTACCAACCAAGAAAAGCCTTCCACCCTACATGCCGGGTGTTCAGGAAAGCATGCAGCAATGTTGGCGTACTCGAAATATTTAGGTGCTGATATTGCAAACTATGAGGATACTTCACATCCGGTACAAAAAGAAATAATAAAAGCTATCAGCTCTTTTACTGAACAAGAGATTAGTGACATACCTGTAGGTATCGATGGGTGTGGCCTTCCAATCTTTATGCTACCTATAAATAAAATGGCGTTAGCCTATGCGAAGCTTACTTACTATTCGCAAGATGAAAAAAGCCATTACCTTAAATCCAGCAGTACTATTTTTGAGGCTATGACAAAGTATCCGGAAATGATAGCAGGTAGTAATGAGTTTTGTACAGAGCTTATGCAAGTCACAAAAGGCAAGCTAATAGCAAAGATAGGTGCTGAGGCAGTTTATTGTCTGGGGATTAAAAACGGGAATTTAGGAGTGTGCTTAAAGATCGCAGACGGCTCGGAGAGGGCTGTTTTTCCTGTGGTCATGCAGTTGCTGTTAGAACTTGGTATTCTTGAGAATGAAGAATATGAGAGTCTAAAGTATTGGCACAAACCCGCATTAATAAACAATTTAGAAGAAAGCATAGGTTATATTATTCCGACATTTCATAATAAAGAGATTATTAACCTAGGTGACAGGGTAAATTCTATATGAATGATAATTTAAGTATACTATTCAGGTTCTAAAAGCGTGAATATGCCATTGGCTACGCTCTTTGCTTAAGGTAGTATTTGCAAAGAATCTTTATTGGATTAATACAATAGGGATTCACTTCGTAAAGGAATTGTAAAGATAGGCATATTAAAAGTAATAGCTAAAATGCCGATAATAAAATAGTAGATATATCTAAGTGATTAGGGGGATTCCTTTATGAATAAACTAAAAAAAATTCTATGCTTTTTATTAGTAACTGCATTTGTTTTAACGGGCCTACCCGTCGAATTAATGACATTTGCAGCTACCTCAGATATATCTTTATCAATTGAATACAATCCCCTTACATATAAATACGATATTAGCTTTCCTATAGATGCAGAACCTGCTAGAACAGTAATACGGTTCCATAACAAGGACAAGACCGAAGTCATAATCAATGATGAACAGGTTTATGATAGGGGCAGAATTACTGTAAGCACTGCTTTTGAAAAGGACCATATCTATGATATAACCGCCGAAGTATATAGAGGGGCAACCGATACCGAGCCATACTATAAAGGCGAGACCTTTTTTCTTGCCGACTTAACTTTTACAGGCGAATCTTTTAATAAAATGGCTAAAATGGAGGATATCGAAGATGCATACCCCGTTTTAGATCCGAACCTCCCCGGCGAAGCAATTGTTGTAAAAAGTGGAGAAGAGCCTACTATTCAGCTTAATTGGAGGATTCCAACTATTTATGATAGTGCAAACGATGAAATTATCAATTTTACAGATTCGAGGGCTTTAGAAATTATACAATTGGAAGGTGTTCCCATAGCTAAGGCCTGCTTTCAAATCAATATGACTGTTGGCCAGGGCTCTACTCGTCAGATTGATTTTAGCACTGACTACGATATCGATAACAATATGATTATAGAAGGCGAGTTTGATGAGCAAGACGATGTCTTGCAAGTAGCTGGTTTCGAAAATGGCAATGTGACAAGCACGGATAACATGGTTTCTGTCATTCTAAAACAGATAAACGATATTGAGGCAGGGACTGAATATGCTTTTACCAATATTGGAATAATGTTTGAAAATGAAAAATCAGAACAGATAACTTTACGTAGAACTAAGCTTATCACCGCTGAGAATAACCGCTTTACGGTACAAAATATAGATAACGCTTTTCGGGATTCAGCATACAACATTTCCTCTATCTATACACCTATACCAATAGAAATAAGGAAGGTAGATACTGACAAGGTTGAGGTAAGATTTAGAAAGATAATAAACGGCAATTACCCTGAGCTTCATTATCAGGTTCAGTATTCTTCACGAATAGATGAGTTTTACAATACCGATAATAGATGGGCAAAGATTCCGGCATCCTCACTGCCTGATACTGATATCGATGGAAGCGAGATTGTTACAATAAACATTGTGGGAAACACACATCCGGAATTCTATTTTAGGGTGGTATATTATGATAGCTTCTCAGAGTTTCCAAGAGGCTCGTCGCTTGCCATTGATTTAAGAAATCTAGGAATAGAATTAGGAAAACCACCCCTACCCAAGGAAATTAAAGTAGACCCCTTATATGCCGGAAGACAGGAAGTAACAGTTCCGTCAACCGAGCTTTCTTCGGGGGAAGTAGAAATTGCAGCCAGCGATGTGAGGCTCTCATTTGAAAAGCCTATTTCGTGGCGTAAATACACAAATACAGATGGAAATGCAGGCTGGGATAAGTTTACAAGCATGAACCCATCGGGAGCAGACTACATATTCCATGTCCTTCTTTCGTCGCATTTGCCCGGTAGCGATCCGGAAAATGGTACTACCATTATAGGTCTAAAAGATCAAAAAGAAATCTTTCTTCCCACAAAACAAAAGCGTGTATTGGTACTTTCGAAGGCCGATTTTATGGAGGATCCAGAAAACCCAAATACAATCTATTGCACCATAGACGGAACAAAGCTGTTCCATGATTATGTGACTGATTCATCTATAATTAATGAGAATAATGAGGATCCTAGTGAAGACCGTATCGTTGGTGATTATCCTTCGTTCCTAATTCCAAACGCTACATATTTTATGCAGATATTTACCTCGAGATTAGAGGATAATGATTTGATTTATGATGATTTGTGGGCCGATGGACTTGATGATATAGAGCTTAATAATAGGCTCTCATATCAATCACCGGTTACAAGCTTCACAACATGGCCACTTACCGAAACGCCGGTTCCTATGCCTGAAATAGAGCTGTCTATAGAACCTGAGATACATATTGTTCCGGAAACGGGAGAGATTTCATTAGACGGAATCAAAATTGAATATCCTCGTATTCTAACAGAGAAGGACTGGCTAAGATACACAAGCGTAACAGAAAATAAGATTGTTAGGTATGAGCTTTTTATAAGCAGGGATCCTTTAGGCTTTGATGAAGATGGAAATATTGTGGATGAAGCTATTTATCCGCAAGAGGCCGAGGTAATGAATAGAGGAGAAATCTTTTATAAAGATAATAAGGGAAATTCTATTTTGCCTAATACAGTTTATTATATAAAGGCGAGAGCAACTCTTGTTATTATAAATGGAAACCCCGATAATCCGGATAATCCTGACCCTAATGATCCGGAAGATATTATTCTTGGCCGTTCAGTTGATACTGCAGTCAAGGCTATTACAACACCTAAAATTGACGATGGAAATTTAGATGATGTGGAAAGAGAACCTAGAGCCCCATCAGAGTTTTCCATAGCTGTTGACGAAAATGGACAGCTAATCTTAACTGATGCCACAGTCACGTTAAACTGGCTCCATGCTGAGGATGATGTTACATATGATATGGTGGTTACCTCAACAGGAATAGGCCCTTATGCAAAGGCAGAGGACTTTGAGAATGATTCATATAATATTAGCTTCTTAAGTGCATATGATGAGTTTAGGAACCCTGCAGGGGACAATAAACTATATATTGATGTTGAAGACGAGGCTTATCAAGACATCTCCCTTACCTTGAGTGATAATGGAAGAGTTCTTATGCCTATTAGACGAGATTATTTGAGACCTAACCGAATTTACTTTTTTAGCCTGCGCGCGGTTCGCGACAAGAGCCTTACAGATGATGAAGGGAAATCTATAGAAACTTCAAGTAGATGGGTTACCATACCTGTCACTACCCGTATGGTAAAGGCTCCGGCATTTATTGAGGCAGTCAAAGATATGGAAATTGGATTTAATATTGAGAACCCCTCTTTAGAAGCAGATGAAGACAATATGGAGGTATATATTAAAAAGGCTGAAAGCGCAAACAGTAGGTATGTCCGACTAGTGAGAGGCGAGTACTCATGCGTTCAAGATGGAAGCACATTCTATATTAGAATATATAATCTGGAATCAAATCAATGGTACGATGTTCAAATAAAAGATAAAAACAATAACAAATGGTATGATGCATCCTCAAAAACATGGATAAATTCGCAGGGAAGGTCTGTTAGTGAGAAGACAAGAGATGCTTTAAAGGAGATTGAGGTTCGATGGGAAGGCGAAGATCCCTATAAGTACTTTTTAGAGGCTAGAACTAACGAGGATTCACAATACCAGCAGCTAAATTATAGTGGCACCGGTCATACTGATTACGGCTATGACATACCAGGTGGCAGAATTGATTTCTATCGTGAAAAGACGAAGCTCTATGTTGATGAGGGATCAAACAAATATATTTATTATGCTAGAATAAGTGGCAAGCCTGTGACAGATGAAAATGGAATATTAAGCAATCAGCCACTGAAAGCCAACACTCTTTACTATGTTAAGCTATGGTCATACAATTTAGAGGAATCTTTACATATAGGCCCTGTTAGCACAAGAACAGACTTTTCACAGGCTGATTACGATGATCAAAAGAAAGAAGACAATACCATAGACTTGTTTAATGAATCTGCTGAAAGTCTTACCAGAAAACTGTACTGGCCAATAGATATATCGGATGATACTAATGTCCGGGTTCTTTTAAAAGACGACAAACTAGAGGGCCTTTTGAAATTATCAGGCCAATCAACCGTTACGGTTGATATCTCAGCAGAAAAAAGCGATGCTACGTACTATGAAATTCTGGTACCCTATAATACGCTCAATGCTATAGATAAATATGATAGCCGCCTAAACATTAAGGTGCTCGGGGCAGAATTTACTTTAAATAAGGGTAGTATTGATCTTTATCAGTTAAGAAATCAAACTCTTACTGGCCTTGTCAAAGAGCCTATGCTTCTTTTGAAAATAACGAAGAGGCCAAAGCCTAAAAATGCATTAAATACAGGGGTTGTGTCAATATCAAATGCTTATGATTTACAAACTGTAGCTATAGGTTCGACCAGAACATATGCAGAAATAAATCAGATGATTCATGACATACTTAAAAATCCTGATGCAACAGGACCATTTAACTATGGCATTCTAAACAGGGAGCTTGCACAGGTTATTCGCAATCTTCAACAATATAGCTATCGAACTCATGTGGATTTAAAGGATTTAATTAATACAGTACTAGATAAGGTAGAAAAAGAATTGTCTCGCGACTTAAAAGATATAATCGACGGAGGCAGTGGCTTTAATTCTTGTGTAGCACTTACAAAGGTCGTTAGTGATTTTCCTGATAATATTGGCGTCAGGCTTGAATATAAATACTACAACGGCTTTGTTACACCCTTAGCAAACTACGGATCAGGATTCGTGGAGCCTTCGGGTGGAAAGGGTTATGTAAATCAGTATGTTCTTTTTAGAGTTGAAAGACCGGGAGAATACTTAATTGTTGGAAAAGGCGAGACCATAACAACACCAAGTATGCCAGTTGACAATGCTATTACTCGGCTATCAAAAAAATATGATCTTTCTAAGGTATTTGGACAGGGTACGATATACCCTGCTAACCCC
Source organism: uncultured Ruminiclostridium sp. (assembly GCA_964388375.1). Taxonomy (GTDB): domain Bacteria; phylum Bacillota; class Clostridia; order DSM-8532; family DSM-8532; genus DTU059. Next base: position 34,854 of record CAYMAE010000010.1, on the reverse strand, counting down.
ATAAAAGGCGAAGAAGCTGTTATGTTATATGCGTTAGTGACAGGTCAGGATAGTAAAATGACGGGCTTGACTATAGTACAAAAGGCTTCAACTTTAGGTTTGGACATAATTGACAGAAGCATACTTACCGGCTATATGGATAATCAGACTTCAGCATCGTTAGCAGTCAGGCTCTATTGTAGTAAGGCAAATATTAATCCTGCCCTTATGCATCCGTCTAGGACAATTATTATACAAAACGGAAATCAGATTAAAGCCCGATTGTACCCGTATGTAGTCTTGGGGGTAGACCTAGAAATAATAAAGCTAAAAAATAAAGAATTTGACTCTAATGGAAGAACAACCATTGGTGATATGCTTGATATGGTATCTAAGGCGTTAGAAAAACTTGATTAACTAGATAGAAAACCATATACAACAAGCCTAGAATGGGGAGAACAGGTTATGAAACACAAACTGACTATTAAAATATTATCTTTCATACTAATATTTACATTATTACTTGGAGTTACGCCTAATTTATGTCTTTTTGCTGATACCATGTTACTACCTGCCCCAACCGAAAATCGTGTGACAGATGTAGGATATAGTAGGCAGGAATGGTTTGCGGAAATGAAGTGGGTTCCAAACTCATTTCCGCCCGAGGCTGATGAAACCTATATATACCTTAATTTGAACGAAATCTCAGCTGGAACAGGACAACTATTTCCTGACGCCATATCGGTGCCATTAGGCGGCTCTGCAAATAGCTTTAACCTTACTCCTTATAGTCCTGAAGGAATTAAGCCCGGTACAATATATGAGGCCTATTTAAGGTCTTCGTATAGTGTTAATCGAGTTTCTGGTCGATATACCGTTACCTCCCAAAAGTCTAATCCCACCAAATTTCTAACCGGGTTGAATGTAACTTTAGAGCTAATTCCCGGCACAAATAACATTAAAATAAAATGGGATGATGTTTGGGATACATCGGGGCGAATAAATTATCAGATTTTAATATCGGATACTAAAGGATTCACTCAGCCACCGGCAATTCCTGACATTGTTGCAAGTGATGTTGGTAAAAGCGGTTCTCACGTTACGGTAAACAGCGCAGAAAAAAAGCTTGAATATGTATATACTCATGCTATGCCAGGTAGGGAATACTCTATAAAGGTTGTTCCAAGACCAAATGTTAATGTTGCATGTGCAATAGCAGAAGATATAGCTCCCGTCACAATAAAAACCGATATTCTCTTAAATGCTCAAAAGGTAGGGTATAACAACGAGGGTGACACCATATGGAATCTATTCTGGAATCCTATAGTAATGGGTAGTACCTTCACCAAAGTAGATTATGAGCTTTATCAATATGTAAATGATGGCCCCGAGGGCAAGCTTTACATACTGATTCCTGATGAGGATAATTATCAGATAACAATAAAAAAGGGTGACACCAACTCTTATAGCTTTAGAATAGATGCCAAGGCTTATACTCCTGGGTCGGTAGCCTCAATAGACTTTAGGTCAAACAATAAGGTGGAGCTAAAAGAACAGATTCCGCAACAACCACAGGCCCCTGAAATTGTGGATACATTTACTAAGGCTGAGCCACCTGTAGATTACGAAGACCTTCTTACCTCGTTTAAAGCTACAGTTTTTTGGAAGGCTCCATATACAGGGGAAGGGTTTATTGATGACAATGTAACCTATGATATATACCTTGTAGAGGATATTCAGTATGTTACAGATCCCCCACCCTCAAATTATAGAATTGCTTCGGACATTACAATGAGCAAAGCAAATGAAATAAAAGATAATGAAGGAAAAGTACTTGGGTATAAATATGATATAGAGGGGTTAAAGTCCAACTCAACATATTATTTTGTCATATATGCCAAGAAGAACTTCTTAGTACAAAGCCCCGAACAAGGCTATATGATAACCAAACCATATATTTCAAAACGGGGTGTTAAGGTAATAATAACTAAGCCCGATGCAGGTTATGACAGGCCTATAGCGCCGTCTTCGCCACCTTTT
>CAYMAE010000010.1:28593-32735 GCA_964388375.1 uncultured Ruminiclostridium sp. | reverse complement strand
GCTGTAAAAGTACTCTATAACCGTGACTTTATTACTTATAGTGATTTATCTCAGCCCGAAATGAAAGCCTTTGAGATTTTACAAAGGAAAGTAATAGTTCCAGATTTTAAGGATGGAGACAATCAAACTTTTGGCTTCGATATTACTGGATTATCCCACAACACGACATATTTAGCGTGGGTTACTGTGGAAAATGTTAATGGGACATCATCAGACCCATCAGACCCCATAATAATTACGACTCCAGCTGATATCCCTGAAACCCCCATAACCCCTATAGTGCCAGACGATTTAAATGGTATTGCCGGGGCCAGCTTTATTGATCTTTTCTGGACAAATAGAGCTAACATGCATTATGAGATTAAAGCGGGCTTAACTGATTCTTTAGATGAAGCTACTATAAGTAGGAGTGTTACATACGAGGAAATCAGAAGCAAAACTTATATTAGGATAGATAACCTTAAACCTAATACCGTGTATTATTTCTGGATTAAGGCTATTAGCAAAAGCAGTACTGGATTGGAAATAGAGTCAGAGTATAGCAATCCGCTTGTTATAAAAACAGAGGCGCATAAACCACCGGCGCCTCCTACAGGATTCGGTATAAAGCAAGGAACCGATGGGGTAACCGAAAGCTCTATTACTTACATGTGGACAGATATAGAGGAGCTAGATTATGTGCTCGAATTTTCTGAAGATATAAATTTTAATCAGTCAAGAAAAATTAATGTCAACAATGGAGAACATAAAGTAGCAGGTCTTATTTCCAATAGAAGGTATTACGCAAGGCTCTATTCATATGATCCAACAACAGGCTTGTATAGCCAACCAACTAGAACAATATTAGTAATAACCAATAAAAGCAAAAATGAATATGACTCAAGCTTCGATTTAAACGAAGTTATTGTGGGAGATGGAATTGATATCTCCGGTAAGTTAGAGGATGGAATTTGGGTTGTTTCGTCATTAGGTGCCGATGCCCATGTATTAAGCCAAAGAATAAGGGGGCAATTCGGTCCTATCGTTAAGCTTGATTTATCCATCCCCCCATCAAAAACTACTACTATAAGACTTGAATTAAGTTCGGTTGTCATTGATACTTTAGCAAGTCTTAAAAAAGAGTTGTATTTAGTATTGCCATGGGGACAATATACCGTTAGACCGGGAACATTCCATACAGATGAATACTTTAAGCAAATAACAAACCATGAAATTGCATTTAGATTAGAAACAGTATCCCCTTCTAGTGCATATAAGGCATTGCCTACAATGGAGTTAAAAACGCCTATAACCGACTTTAGGTTTTCATATATAGAAGATAGCAATAACAATACTAGTTCCTGGTATACGCCGCTTAGCGTGCTTAGCGCACCAATTAAGGTGGAGATATCAGTAGCAAATATTAACAAGTATTCCCAAGGCCAATTAAAAGTTTTCAACTACAATTCATCACAAGGGTGGAACAGGCTGTCGGAGTTTACTGATTATGCTATGGGTAGTGTGATAGGCCAGCTTGATAAGCCTGGTGCAATAGTTGTAGCAACGGAGGGTATTAAACCATCAAATGGCACTCCTGCTTATGTTAAAGAAAGCTTAGAAAGAGTACAATCAATTTTTGATTTAAAAAGTATAAAAAACAAAGTCTTTAATCATAATAATTTAATGACGCAAAAAGATGCATTCATGCTTATCTTTGATGTTTTAGAAGCTCAGTATGATGAATATGACATCGTTAACAAAGCTGTAAGCGCAGGATTAGTTAATTCGACCCATAATGTTACCAATACAAATATGCGCCGGGATAAGGCAGTCGATATATTAGTTTTGTTTTACAAATTTAAAACCCATGAAAGCACAAGTCCGACTAAACCGTCGATTTGGTCGCATTATACAGATTTGTCAAAATCTGAACAGAAATATTTAGATTCATACAAATTTGCATTAGAAGTTGGAATAATTCAAGGAAATGCCGAAAGCTTGGCATATCCTGACAGGTTGATAACGATGGGTGAATTTATAGTCATGCTAGATAGAACATTGCGTGTTTGTGGGGATTTATAACAATTTTTATTAACCAATCATTTAATTAGTTAATGATATTTACCATGATTGAAAAAGCATTATCAGTCTATAATAATAACATTGAGACTTCGTTTGATTTACGAAAGCTTCAATACCAATTTGTTACATAATTATAAGAGGTGAAGTGTATGGGAGCTTTTGTTATTAACGGGGGAAAACCCTTATTTGGTTCTACATTAATTTCTAGTTCTAAAAATGCGATTTTACCCATTATATCAGCGTGCCTGCTTACAGATGAGGAGTGCACTATCAAGCAGATTCCAGGATTAGATGATGTTACCGGGATGTGTAAACTTGTTTCGAATCTTGGTGCAGATGTAAGGGTGGATGGAATAACAAGGAATATTAATATTTGTGCTAAATCTCTTAGTGGGCACACAGCCGAATATGAGCTGGTAAGCAAGTTGCGGGCATCATTTTTAGTTATGGGTCCTCTTTTGGCGAAAACCGGAATAGCAAAAGTATCGCTTCCGGGAGGTTGTCCTATAGGAAGCAGACCGGTAAATCTTCATCTGAAGGGCTTTGAGGCTATGGGGGCTATAATAGAAAATGGCCATGGGTTTATTGAGGCTAAATGCCCGGATGAAAGGCTAAAGGGAACCACAATCTATTTAGATTTTCCTAGTGTAGGAGCTACCGAAAACCTTTTGACAGCAGCAGTATTAGCAGAAGGTCAGACAATTATTGAGAATGCAGCATCCGAGCCCGAAATCATTGATTTGGCATCATTTTTAACAAAAATGGGAGCTAAGATTTCTGGAGCGGGAACTGATACTATAACAATTGATGGAGTTGATAAGGTAAATGGTGCCGAGCATACTATAATGCCCGATAGGATAGAGGCAGGCACATTTATGACAGCAGCGGCACTTACAGGTGGTGAGATAACACTATTTAATGTTGTGCCTGAGCATTTAAAGCCTGTTACAGCAAAGCTTCGCGAATCGGGGATGGAAATTATTGAGGAAGGCCATACAGTAAAAGTAAAGGGAATTGCAAGGCCATCAGCATTAGACATTAAGACGCACCCTTTTCCTGGGTTTCCCACCGATATGCAGGCCCAATTATCTGCATATGCATGTTTTGCCGAGGGCACAAGTGTTATAGTAGAAACAATATTTGAAAATAGATTTATGCATGTAAATGAGCTTCGAAGAATGGGAGCACAAATTAGGGTAGATGGAAGAACTGCCATTGTTGAAGGCTTAGAAGGCTTGCAGGGTGCACAGGTTCGTGCAACTGACTTAAGAGCAGGAGCAGCATTAATTATTGCAGGACTCGCGGCTAAAGGTACTACTGAAGTTTTAGATATTCACCATATTGACAGAGGCTACGAATTTATAGAGAATAAATTACAGAGGCTTGGAGCCGATATAAGAAGAATTTAAGGATAAGGAGATTTAGTATGGCCGATAAAGAACAATATAGTTTTTTTGCTTTCTTATCACGCATGCGCCATATATACCGATGGAGCTTAATGCGTAATGTAAATAGGGAAAATATTATGGAGCATAGCCTCCAGGTTGCCATGATAGCACATGGGCTTGCTATAATTAATAATGAAATTTTTGGAGGAGATGCTAATCCTGAAAAGACAGCTCTTCTGGCCATATATCACGATAGTAACGAAACCATAACAGGAGATCTTCCTACCCCCATAAAGTATTTTAATCAAGGGATGGAAAGTTCATATAAGGATTTAGAGAGCATATCTAAACAAAAGCTATTGTCCTTGTTACCTGAAGAAATGGCCAAGAGCTATAAAGAATTAATATTCTACGATGAAAATAGTCTAGAGGGTAGGTTGGTAAAGGGTGCCGACCGGCTTAGTGCTTACATAAAATGTGTTGAGGAGCTAAAGGCAGGAAATCAAGAATTCCAAAAGGCTCAGCAATCAATTCTAGAAAGAATTCAAAAGCTAGATCGCCCAGAGATAAATTATTTTATGGAGCATTTTATTCATCCTTTCTCGCTTACTCTAGATGAGTTAAACTAATAATATTTTTAGCAGAAAAGAGGATTATTATGAAAGCTGTTATAACAGTTATAGGTACTGACAG
>CAYMAE010000010.1:23963-28493 GCA_964388375.1 uncultured Ruminiclostridium sp. | reverse complement strand
TCAGCAAGAGGGGAATAAAATGTTTAATCGAAACGATATACTTGAAACAGTAAATATGATTTCTCAGGAAAATTTGGACATCCGCACAATTACTATGGGTATTTCCCTTAGAGATTGCGCCTCAGATCGCCGAAAGGTTGTAGAGCAGAGGATTTATGATAAAATAACGCGCTATGCAGAAAACCTAGTCAAAACCGGCGAAGCCATTGAAAGGGATTTTGGAATTCCTATTATTAATAAAAGAATATCTGTTACCCCTATATCAATTGTGGCAGAAAGCAGTGATGAAGAAAACTATGCTGTTTATGCAAAGGTATTAGACGATGCAGCTAGGGCTGTTGGTGTTAATTTTATTGGGGGATTTTCTGCACTTATACATAAGGGCTATACTAAGGGTGACCAACTGCTAATTAGGGCTATCCCTGAAGCTCTTTCTACCACTGAAAGGGTTTGTGCCTCAGTAAATCTAGCCACCACAAAAGCCGGAATAAATATGGATGCAGTTAAGCAAATGGGCCTTGTTATCAAGGATTGTGCAAAGAGGACTAAGGACAAAGGGGCAGTAGCTTGTTCAAAACTTGTTGTGTTTGCTAATGTTCCTGAAGATAATCCGTTTATGGCAGGCGCTTTTCATGGAATAGGTGAGCCAGAATGTGTTATCAATGTTGGAGTAAGTGGTCCAGGTGTTGTAGCTAATGCTTTAAAAGGCTTAGATAGTACTGCTGATTTTGGAGCGGTTTCCGAGACAATAAAGAAAACAGCCTTTAAGATAACAAGAGTAGGTCAACTTGTTGCTCAAGAGGCATCAACAAGGCTAAATGTGCCCTTTGGGATTGTAGATCTCTCGTTAGCGCCTACACCTGCCATAGGTGATAGCGTAGCTTATATTTTGGAGGCAATGGGCTTAGAGCGCTGTGGCGCCCATGGTACTACTGCTGCTTTGGCACTTTTAAATGATGCCGTTAAAAAAGGTGGCGTTATGGCCAGCTCATATGTGGGTGGCTTAAGTGGAGCATTTATTCCGGTAAGTGAGGATGCTGGTATGATAGAAGCTGTTAAGTGCGGTGCTCTATCCATTGAAAAACTTGAAGCCATGACATGCGTTTGCTCTGTAGGCCTTGACATGATTGCCATACCAGGTGATACTCCGGCTTCCACTATATCTGCGATAATTGCAGATGAGGCAGCCATAGGCATGGTTAATAGCAAAACTACTGCAGTTCGTATTATTCCTGTCCCGGGGATGAAGGAAGGCGATATAGTTGAGTATGGTGGTCTTTTTGGTAGTGCGCCGATTATGAGAGTTAATCCTTTTTCTTCAGAGGAATTTATAAATAGAGGTGGTAGAATTCCTGCGCCACTACAAAGTCTAAAGAATTAAAATACAGGCTTTAAGGAGGTATTGTATTGAATAAGCAGTCTTATGCAGTGGGCGATATAGTGGAGCTTAAAAAAAGCCACCCCTGTGGGAGTAAAAATTGGAAAATACTCAGAACAGGAGCGGATTTTCGTATAGAATGCCTAGGGTGTAAGCATTCGTTAATGATTACACGAGTTAAGTTTGAAAAAAGCGTAAAGAAAATAATTACAGCTGAAGGAAGCTCTCAAGGTCTGTAAACTCTTTATTAAGGCAATAACGGCTCACAGATAAATTTCTGTTTTCTAAAGCCTCAGCTACAGCGTTAAAACTTCTATCAAAATTATGTTTAATAATTATCTCGGTTTGTTCAAATGAGACCGGGTATACATTTTCTACAATATTATTTAATAGAGAAGGTACTTGGCTTTCGGCATAGGCTGAGGCATCAGGATCAGTGATTCTTATGACCTGCAATTCAAGTTCATAGGATTTAGAATCATTGATAAGTGTTTCAATGTCAGAAATGAAGATCTTTGCCATATCCTTCTTAAGAACTTTCTTCTGATTCTCTATATTCTTAAAGCCCTCTAATAAAGGAGCCATATGATTGGCTATTGTATCAAATATGAGGGTGTTCTCCTCATCACTAATAGCACCCTGTTTAATATTAAAAATAAATATTGCTCCGACTAGCACGGTCTCATATTGCTCCATAGTCATTGGGATAATAAGAACGCCTGAATTATCAGATACACTCGCTGCAAATTCCTTGCCTATTACTGTCGGCAATTTCTCTGATTCAGCCTCAAACACCATGCTGCCCCTTCTTAGAGGTTGCATAGCCGGTGTAATTTCAATAAAGGTGTCCTCTTCTAACAAATCTGTGGACTTACTAGCACGGAAACAGTCATTATCCTCATCATAAAGAGCAATAAGAGCTTTTTCAACATCAAACGATACCGTAAGAGTGTTGAGCGTCAACTCAATTATTGATTTACTATCAATAGCCGAATTAATATTCTTCGAAAGAGAATTCAAAGTAATCATTCTATCCAGCTTTTCCTGTAACAGCTTTTTATGGTCGTTTACCTTTCCTATATGTAGGGCGTTAGATAATGCAATATAGGTATAAGAAGCAAGGCTATCAACCAGTTCAAAAGCACTCTTCTTATAATCATATCCTGTAACGGTCTCGCCTAAGGTAACAAATCCGAGGATTTGTTTGCTTTCACCGATTATAAAAACTACATATTTGGCCTTAAGATCATTTATTAACAAATCTCCACCAGTAAATAAGTCTAGAAAAATTTTCATATCCTTTTCAGAGGACAAATCCAGGATGTCACTATTGTTTTGGACTTGTGCATTATATTCTAAGCTTATATTTATATTTTTAATAGCCGTGCTATCAAAAACATCACGGTAGGCCTTAAGAACATATTTCTCTGAGGCATCATCATAAATTACAAATCCAGTATTAGCGCTTTGAGTAAGCTCCGAAAAAACATCAACAGCTAGCTTAAATAGCTGATCTAGCTTATGCTCGGTAAGCATGGCCTTAGCAGATTGATTTATGGCAAAAAGATTGAAAACCTTTTCGTCCAATTCGTGGTTACTTGCCTGCAGCTGCTCGAGTCTGCTAGTGCTTTGCAGGGAGTTGTTAAAAAGATTCATAAGTGTTTCGCAAACCAATATATCATTTTCATTAAAGGGGGCTGAGATTTTCTGTGACAAGAGGAAAAAGCCATAGAGCTTGTTTTCAATGGCTAGAGGTATCATGACACTTGCATCAAGAGCATCCAAAATAGTAGGATCAAAATAATTATCAAGCGAATCTCTACCCCATAATACATTTCCTACGAAAAGAACATATTCAGAAAGCTCAGGGGTAACCTCAACATGAGAACTAATGGGCTGTATACCACGCTTTTTTGCCAGTTCAAATCTATCATCTTTTAGCGTGAACAATGCAGTCTTTTCGACAGTGAGCATCTCGTTAACAAAGTCAAAGGCAGCATCAGTAATCTGTTTCAGTGTAAGTCTATTGGAGAAAAAACGAATAGCCTCTAAAAGACCTTTGTACCTATATAAGTCTGTTCCACTGTCATTTTTCACGTCTTGTTCTATTTTCATTAATATATCATTATACTGCTCAGACATCTGGCACCTCACATACTTCTTAATTCATTATCTTTAACATAATAAGTAATTAAAGGTTCTGGATTAAGAATTTCTTCAAACTGGTTTTTAATATCTATTTTAACTTTTGGGTAAATTCGAGTTTTTGCGATTATAGCGCCCTCTCCCGGAGTTTTTAAATATTCATTAAGTTGCTTACAATCATATTCCAGGTCTTTGATTAACTCTTTTACATGGGCATATTCATTTTTTAAGTTCTCATAGGCTTTAATTTGCTCGTTAGTAAGGTTAGTTCTTCCGCTATATACCTGAAGTCTTTGTTTTTCTTTCACCAAGTTTTGCTTTAGTTCTTGCAGCCTCTGCATACCTCTATCAAGTTGCATTTTTAAGTCGTTTCGGTCAAAACCCCTCACCCTGACAAGAGTACGAGATTCCGTTCTATTACCAATTTCGGCAGCTACTACTTGAATGTCAGCATCTATACTTCCGCCAATAATTCTCCCTTTAGGCGATTCAACAATAACCTGCTTAGCCCTAATGTTTGAATTCATGCAATAGAAGCCAACATAGACACTTCCTTCACACTCGACAGTAATATCAGATAAAAACTTTACATATAGATTCTTCTTGCAGCGAACAACTGCTCTGTTTTTTCCTGTGATACCACCTTTGATATAAATATTACCTTCATGGCTGGATATGTTGTCTGCAGCACCTACACCATACTCACCTAGGATTTCTAAATCATTACTTGCTGCCACGCTAAAATTATCTTCAACGGTGCCTTTTACAGACAAAAATCCATCAAAGTCTATATTGCCTGTAGAAAAATCAATATCTCCCTTAATTTCAAGATAATCATATACTCCAATGGAATCACCTTTGTAATAGACAGCTCCATTTTTTTTAGAATATAGGGTGGTAACTCCTTTTTCAAAGTGGTCTTGGACAGAGACACGGTCGAACAATAAGGGGAAATTACGTCCCGGAATAGCAGGAATATCTTTGCCCGTTACTGTCTTTCCAGGAAT
>CAYMAE010000010.1:0-23863 GCA_964388375.1 uncultured Ruminiclostridium sp. | reverse complement strand
AATTACGTCCCGGAATAGCAGGAATATCTTTGCCCGTTACTGTCTTTCCAGGAATCCCAAGTGTCGGCTCTATTCGCTCACCGAGCCATTCACCTACCCTAATATGATTTATCAGGTTTAATTCATAATGATTAACATTACCCTGATCAATTACTTGGGGCTTCAACGTAGAAGTTTCATATAGCTTTATCTCAGCATCTGTTCCGTTGTCGGGGGGTAACCCCTCAGCTATTACGTATTCAATGCCAGAATTTAGTTGATCTGCTAGGACCTGCGTATTAATACCAAAGACAATACCTGAAGTATTAAGCGCATCAAGGATTTCTTTTACAAGATTTACTCGATTCTCTGCAGAAAGATCAGATTCATGCATGTACAATGTCATATAGGCCTTAAGTTTATCTTCGGGAATCCTCAGGTTGACGCGCTCACGAATCACACCAAAAGACTCAGGCCCCCGAGGAGCATAAGTTATTACATTTTTAAGTGCCATAAAACTTGTGATCTTTATTGTTGGTAAAGAATCAAGAAGAAGACTATTAAATTTCTCAAGAGGGAACCCTTTTTTAAATGATTTTATAAAAAAAAGGTCAGAATCTTGGATTATTTCAAAGTATTCATTTTTGTATAGTATAAATGCCATTATGTCGTACCTCACAAAAGGATACTATATATATATATATCCCACAGATTTATCTTATTAACCTACATAATATCAAAATTAGTGAATATACGTATTATTATTACATAATCCTTAGATATTCTAAAATCGTCTATTAAACCTCAGTTCATCCTAAAAATTAAACTGTAATGATATTATATATCCGTTTTTCATGCAATAAGTAATAAGATGTTTTATAATATTAGCTATACACAGAAAGATGTAAATCTCTCTTATCATAAACTATATCGGAAGGGAACGACAAATGATTAACTGGAAAGTGCATAAAGACACGATTTCATTGATTAAGCTAGAGCATTTTGACCCTGTACATACCTTTGAGTGTGGGCAATGCTTTAGGTGGCAACAAAGCGATAATGGAAACTGGATTGGAGTGGCTAAGAACCGAGCTTTAGAGGTAGAATGGACAGGACAAGATTTAGTATTTCATAATACCAGTGAAAGAGATTTTTTTAATATCTGGTATACCTATTTTGATTTAGGAAGAGATTATGGCCAAATTAAAAAAAGACTGTCAAAAAATGATCCTATTATGCAGGAGGCCATTAGCTTTGGTGGTGGTATACGACTACTTAAACAAGATTTTGAAGAAACATTGATTTCCTTTTTAATATCACAAAATAATGGGATTCCTCGTATACGCAAGATAGTTGAGGCTCTATCTAGGAAATTTGGCGAGCATATTATAGCTTCGAAACAAGAGGCATATTCTTTTCCAACCTGTGAAAAACTTTCAGGAATTACTCTCGAGGAGCTAGGTTCTATTAGGGCTGGTTATAGAGATAAGTATATTTATAAGGCAGCAAGGCAGATGTGCATGAGGGAAGTAGACATGGACACCATTGAAAATGGAAGCCTTAAAGATGCACGATCTGAGCTTCTAAAACTCTTTGGCGTTGGCGAAAAAGTTGCCGACTGCACCCTTTTATTTAGCGGTATGAGACATGATATCTTTCCAATAGATAGATGGGTAAAAAGAGTTATGGCAGAGCTATACATTGGATATGAGGCCTCTAATGAGGAGATTGCTGGTTTTGCCGAACAAAAATTTGGAGAGTTAGCAGGATTTGCTCAGCAGTATCTATTCTACTATGCTAGAGAGAAGAAAATAGGAATGTAAGAATTAAGAGCTTAGCGATTGGATGTTTAATCATATATGAGTAATTTAAAAACAAGAAAGCAAAAGGCGAGCTGATAAATCAACCCGCCTTTTTTGGTGACCCCAAGGGGATTTGAACCCCTGTTACAGCCGTGAAAGGGCCGTGTCTTGACCACTTGACCATGGGGCCATTTGGTAGCGGCGGTAGGAGTTGAACCAACGACACCGCGGGTATGAACCGCGTGCTCTAGCCATCTGAGCTACACCGCCACAGCAAGCATCAAGCGCAACTTTGCTGCGTGACGCTATTACATAATAGCAAAGACCAAATTGAGAGTCAAGTCTTTTTTGAAAAAACCAATTTTTATGCCTGACAAGAAATATGCGCCATACTAGCGTTGAAAATAATGTTTAAAATTAACCTATTAATCCAAAAGTTACAATGGAGAAATATTCTTAAGTGGTAAAAACGGTTGAGTAAGTATATATACAAATCATATGTCGTTACTGTCAGACATTGGGTAACAAATACTCTCTTCTAACAAAGTAATAAAACAGAAACAGGTGAGATTTAAGTTAATAGAGCTCACCTGTTTCATTAAACATGAAAGGTTTCTTTACTAGTTTTAATTATATAAAATTATACTGAGGTATATCCGCCGTCTACTTTAATGTTCTGACCAGTAATGTAGGAAGCCTCATCACTTGCCAAGAAGATAGCTGCAGGATTTAACTCGCCTTCACGGCCATAGCGACGAAGGGGAACTGAAGCCTCCATAAACTTAGTAAAGGCGTCTGTCTTTAATGTATCTACTGTTAATTCAGTTTCAAAATATCCTGGACTGATGGTGTTACAAGTTATATTATATTTTGCTAATTCAGCTGCAACGGCTCTAGTGAAATTAATAACACCACCCTTGGAAGAATGGTAAGCTACTGTATCCATAGCGGTATTACCAACTTGTCCATAAATGGAAGCTATATTAATAATTCTTCCATATTTCTTCTCAACCATAAAGTTTGCGAATGCTCTGGTAACCTTGAAGACACTTGTTAAATCAGCTTGCAAAGTAAAGTTCCAATCCTCATCTGACATTTCAAGTACACCAGCGTTTCTTGATGCACCAGCGTTATTTACCAGAATATCTACTTTACCATAATATTCTTTAGCTGCGTTAGCTGCTTTATTCACAGCATCTGACTCGGTAACATCACATTGAAGAGGTAAACATCTAACCCCATAAGATTTTATTTCTTCAGCTACTTTTTTTAGTTTTTCAAGTCTTCTAGCCAGTATGACAAGATCTGCTCCTTGTTTTGCAAAACCAATTGCCATTTGGCGTCCTAATCCTGATGATGCTCCTGTAACTACTGCAACTCGTCCCTTTAAATCAAACATAAAATCGTCCTCCTGCTGTTAAAATACTTCGTTATTAATTTAACAATAGTTTAGCAAACCTTTGCCCCTTTGTCAAGTATACATAATACAAAATTCGTTAAAAATAAATAAGCCTCCATTCTATACCACATCCTAATATTAGTAGGGTGATGACGCGACAACCCATATAATATGATTCACAAAAACAATGAAATATATCACACAAAAAACACTTTTTCAAAAAGTATTTTTAAAAAAGCTAGGGGAAAGTGTTGTTAGAAAAAGATTCTGCTCAGAAAGACTAGTAGAAATGCATTGCTAAAAGGAGGCTAGAAAAAATATTGTTTAAAAAGCATTGCGAAGAAAGAACTGCGGAGAAAAGTACTATTTAAAAGAATATTTCTAAAAAACAACGATAGAAAAGTATTCTTAGAAAAGGAAAAAGCGCTACTGCTAATAGCAATTGAGTTGATTAACTTTTTCCTACTGTGTTATTCTATACACATGATAATGGAATAATCTACTTTTATATACTAAAGAATATAGGAATGTTTATTATAAATATTGTAAAGGGGATTGAAGCGTATGAAGGAAAGAATCTATACAATACCTATAAACGAGGCATTTGATCAGGATGTGGAATGTCCGCTTTGCATATGTGAGGATAAACTTGAAAATGATGCTCTTGAATACGCAGTAGGCGCTGCTATGATGGAGCCTGATTTTAGAATTGAGACCAATAAAAACGGATTTTGTAAAAATCACTTTATAAGGCTATACACACTTAAGCAAGAAAAGCTTCCATTAGCATTGGTTATAGATACTCATTTGAACGAGCAAATTAAGGAAATAGAAACTATTTTTAATAGACATAGATCAGACTTGAAAAAACTTAGTTCAAAAGGTGCGCTGGAAGCTCTTCCTGATAGGCTGAGAGGTAAAAATAATGCTGCGGCAAAAGCAGCGAAAAAATTATTAGAAAAGCTCAAAACTTTAAAAGATTCTTGCTCCGTGTGTAAAAAAATGGGCAACAACATGGAAAGACTAATTGAGAACACGCTGTATTTATATGACAAAGAGCCAGAGTTTAAAAGGAAGTTTCTACAAACAAAGGGTTTTTGTCTAAAGCATATTGAGGACCTAATAGAAAAATCTGCAAAGGAACTCTCTCCAGAGAGACAGGCTCAGTTTTTGACAGATTTGTTTGATTTAGAAATCGTAGAGTTAAAAAGGATAAACGAAGAAGTACATCATTTTACTTTGATGTTTGACTATCGAAATGCTCAATCGGATTGGAAAAATTCTAAGGATGCCGTCCCAAGGAGCATTGAAAAGATATGTGGTTCAAGTAATTTAAAGAACAAAAACGCCAACAACGCATAAAAAGACGGGATAAGAGCGGCAATAAGAAGGATAAAAACGATATAAAAGGATATTAGAGCTGGGATAAAAATAGCTATAATGCAGCAAAAGCGGAGGATTAAAGAATGGAGAAAAAAACAGAGGGAAAAAGATATAGTTTTCAGGATTTGCTTGATATAATGACCACCTTGAGGGCCCCAAACGGATGTCCGTGGGATAGGGAGCAGGATCATAATAGCCTTAAAAGATACTTGATAGAAGAGGCATATGAGGTTTTAGATGCCATTGATGCCAAGAGTCCGCCGAAATTATGCGATGAGCTAGGAGATTTACTTCTGCAGGTTATATTCCATGCTCAAATAGCTAAGGAAAACGAAGAGTTTGATTTTAATGATGTAGCCCATGGCGTGAGTGCCAAAATGGTTAACAGGCATCGTCATGTCTTTGGAGAGGAAGAGGCAGAAAACTCCGATGATGTAATGACAATCTGGGAAAAAGTTAAGAAGGAAGAAAAGGGATTGAAGACTCAGGCGCAGGTGTTAAAAGATATCCCGGGTAATCTACCCGCCCTTATGAGGAGCTTTAAAGTGCAGCAGAAAGCCGCGCAGGTTGGTTTTGACTGGGACAGCATAAAAGGAGCTATGGAAAAGGTAAAAGAGGAAGCTGACGAACTTGAGGAGGCTTATGAGGCCAAGAACAAAGAGAACATCGAAGAGGAACTAGGAGACTTACTGTTTGCAGTAGTAAATGTTTCAAGATTTTTAAAGGTCCAACCCGAGCTTGCGTTATCGGCAACAGTAAATAAGTTTATTCGAAGGTTTGAGTCGGTAGAAAAGGGTGCTTTTAAACAGGGAAAACAGCTAGAGGAAATGACTCTAAAGGAAATGGATGCATTGTGGGATGAAGCTAAGGCGCTTGAAAAGCTAGAAGAGGGGGAGAATTAACATTGCGAATAGATAAATATTTAAAGGTTAGTAGAATTATTAAAAGAAGAACACTTGCAAATGAAGCGTGTTCAAAAGATAAGGTTTCTATAAACGGGCGAATCGCCAAGCCAGGGACCGAAGTTAAAGTTGGAGATATTGTAGAAATTAAGTTCGGCCAAAATATTACGAAATTTAAGGTATTGAAAACAGCCGAACATGTCAAAAAGGAAGATAGTATAGAAATGTATGAGCTCATGTAGATGAGCTCATTTTTTTTGGCAATATTTCACCTAATGGTTATATGCTTGAATGCTTGTGCATAAAATTCATGAGCGGAACCTTTCATCTTTTGATTAATGATAGCCATTAGGAGGTGCTGTTATGGCTGATGAAAGAAAAAACTTTGAACAAAGGTCTCAGAATCTGGTTTTAAAGGATAGAAGGCGCCTTATGATATCCGGGGTTAGGCATGTTGAGAGCTTTAATGAGGAATGTATTGTTCTTGATACCGAGCTTGGGATATTGGTGGTAAGGGGTATTGCTATGCATATTAACAAACTAAATGTTGAGACCTCGGAGCTAGATGTAGAAGGCGAAATAGGATCATGCGAATACCTTGATAATAATGGGCCACAAAGAAAAGGAGGCTTCTTCTCAGGACTGTTTGGATAGAGAGGAGGCTTAAATATGGAGAATCAAGTTATACAAGAACTAACTGTTTTTGCTGGCGCTGGTATAGCGGGTGTGATCATAGCCTTTATTTATGATATGTTCAGATTAAAAAGGCGGGTGGTAAGGACAAAGGCTAGTTTGGTGCATTTTGAGGATATTTTATTCTGGATAATTGCCGCAATTATTTTCTTTTTATCATCCTACATCATTAGTAGTGGCGAAACTCGATTACACTATTATGCGGGTACTATTTTAGGAGGGGCCTTATATTTTGGAGTTTTAAGCACGCCTATTCTATTTATACTAACAACTATTATTAAGATTATTGCCTGGCCATTTATAAAAATTTATATAATTATAAAGCCGATTTTAAGAGTTTTACTAATTCGTTATAAAAAAGTTGCAGCAATAATCAACAATAGGTTAGTATTGGAAAAGTATAGAGTTAAAGTTGACTTTCATAGGCTACGAAACACAATTACTAAAAAATAGTGTGAACCATAAAAGCCTTGTTACGTGGCAGTATATAGTGGTATAATATAATTAAATATTGTTTTACATAAGAAAAAGGGTTGATGTGAAGTGGCCATACAAAAGAAGAAAAAGAGCTGGTGGTTAATGCCTCTCTTACTAGGCGTCATTATTTATGCAGTTTTTACCTTTACTTCTCAATCTGATGATATGTATGTTTTGAATTTGGAAATCAAACAGCTTGAGCAGAAGATTGCAAAAGAAGAGGAAGAAAGGCTGAAGCGCTTAGAAGATTTAGATGAAATTTCTAGCTATGAAAATATTGAGAAATTAGCTAGAGAAAAGCTTGGTATGGTAAAAGACGGAGAGAGAGTTTTTGTGGATGTAAACAAATAATATAAAAGGCGACCTTTATGGGTCGCCTTAATTTTTGCAAATGATATTTCTGTTATAGCTTTAATTCCTTAATTATACTCTTTAATGCTTACTATATGTTAGCAATAAATTAACTCTTCCCAGCAATTTTCGCCCATGTATCCTTAAGTCCAACAGTTTTATTGAAGACGAGCGCTCCGGCCTTAGTATCTTTGTTATCAATACAGAAGTAACCAGTTCTTAAAAACTGGAAGCGGTCTCCTGGCTTAGCATCTTGTAAGGATGGTTCTACCTTACTGTGCTTTAAAACTATAAGGGAATCAGGATTTAAATTATCCTTATAATCTCCGCCCTCAGCGATGTCATCGGGATTTTCAACATTAAAAAGCATATCATAAAGACGAATTTCAGCATCGATAGCATGACTTGCCGAAACCCACTGGATAGTGCCTCTTACTTTGCGGCCGTCTGGAGATTCGCCTCCTCTGGATGCAGGATCATAAGTAGCTCTAACTAATGTGACGTTTCCACTTTCATCAGTTTCATAATCAGTGCATTTGATAAAATAAGCATTCTTCAAGCGCACTTCACCTTCAGGTTTTAGCCTAAAATACTTTTTCGGTGGATCTATCATAAAGTCATCTTGTTCAATATAGATTTCTTTAGAAAACGGGACTTTCCTTGAGCCACGCTCAGGAAGCTCAGGATTATTCTCTACATCAAGTTCCTCTGTTTGATTATCAGGGTAGTTCTCTATAATAACCTTTAAAGGATTTAATACTCCCATGACTCTGTCGGCCGATTTATTTAGGTCTTCACGGACACAATGCTCTAAAAGCCCCCAGTCGACAGTGCTATTTGTCCTAGACACACCCACAAGGTCAATGAAATTTCTTATGGCTTGCGGAGTAAATCCTCTGCGTCTTAGGCCACAAAGAGTAGGCATTCTAGGGTCATCCCAACCCGACACATAGCCTTTTTCTACAAGCTCTCGAAGCTTTCTTTTGCTCATAACAGTGTAGTTAATATTTAGTCTTGAAAATTCATACTGATGAGGAGGATTCTCAATTTCAAGCTTTTCTAAGAACCAGTCATATAAAGGTCTGTGATCCGAATATTCAATTGAACAAAGCGAATGCGAAATACCTTCTATGGCATCCTGGAGAGGGTGGGCAAAATCATACATTGGGTATATGCACCACTCATCGCCTGTACGGTGGTGATGTTCTTTTTTGATTCGATAAACAACAGGGTCTCTCATGTTGATATTAGGCGATGACATATCTATTTTAGCCCGTAATACCCTTTCGCCAGTATCAAATTCACCCTTACGCATTCTTTCGAAAAGATCAAGTGTCTCCCCTAATGGCCTATCTCGCCAAGGACTGTTCTTCCCTGGCTCTGTTAGAGTTCCACGATACTCACGGATTTGGTCAACATCAAGCTCATCTACATAGGCTAAGCCTCTTTTTATTAGTTCTATCGCATAATTATATATTTTTTCGCTGTAGTCAGATCCATAATAAAGTCTGTCCTCAAAATCAAAGCCCATCCATTTAATATCTTCAATTATGGCATCTACATATTCCACATCTTCTTTAGAAGGATTTGTGTCATCAAAACGCAAATTGCATTTGCCACCATATTTTTCGGCGATACCAAAATCTATACACATAGCCTTTGTATGACCAATGTGAAGGTATCCGTTTGGTTCAGGCGGGAAGCGAGTGTGAATCTCTTTTACGCGCCCAGTACGAAGATCTTCTTCTACTATTTCCTCAATAAAATTCTTCTGTTTTCTTTCCATTCCATCCATGCAAAAACCACCTTAGACTATTATTTCTATTCAATAATGGCTTATATAACCATAGCTATCAAGCTTGTTTTTAGTATAGAGTATCCATTGCTGAAAGTAAATATGAGGTAATCATGATTTGTTATAACGTACATAATTTGACTTTCAGTTTCAAATATATTCAAGAAGAAAAACCTATTCTCCAATGATTTTTATAAGAACACGCTTGTCACGCTTCCCGTCATACTCTCCATAAAAAATTTGTTCCCATGTACCAAAGTCTAATTTGCCATTGGTGACTGCAACAACAACTTCACGACCCATTAATTGGCGTTTTAGGTGTGAGTCGGCATTATCCTCATAGCCATTATGTGCATATTGCGAATGTGGCTTTTCTGGAGCTAATTTTTCAAGCCATTTTTCAAAATCAGCATGAAGGCCAGACTCGTCATCGTTTATAAAAACGCTTGCTGTAATATGCATGGCATTAACTAAAATTAAACCCTCTTTAATACCACTTTCATTTAGACAGTTTACAACCTCGGAAGTAATATTAATATAGGCTCGCCTTGTGTGAGTGTTAAAGTGAAGCTCTTTACGGTATGTTTTCATTGAGTCTCCCATCCTTTCAACCATGATATAATGGCGGGTTTATTTTACTTATTATTTCAATACAAATACCCGATATATAATTTGAAGTGCATACATTTATAATAAAGATAGCAGGGAAAGTATTCAAGTCTTTTGAGAGGTTAGAGGTAAGGTATAGATGAAGTTAAGCCAAAAAACAAAGAATATGACCATTTTAGGTTATACTATTTGGATTGTTTATATTCTTCTGAGCCTCGGATTAGTAGCTTTAGCTATTGTTTGTTTTCTTGGAAATAATAATGTTGTTTCAATTAATAACCCAACCATAATTAATAATCTATTATGGTTGTTTGCATTGATTCTAGCATGCAATACAATACTCCATTATTATTTACTAAGGAAAAACTATAAGGCTCTTTCGAAACTTAATTACTCATTTATAACAGCAGAAGATGAAGGCGGGGCAACGCTGGATTTAGGAAAAGAGCAACAGATGGGGACATTGACCGTTTCAGCTATATTGAACCATTCTTTAGAAAATTTGAATAGAAGACATAATAAGCTTAAAGAAAAAATAGAGATTAACTATCGGCTTTCCGAGAACATCTCCGCATTTTATAATCAAATGAAAACACTTCAAGATGCCGATCTTATATTCGACTTTTATGAATACGATATAAATAATTCGATATTTGTTTTTTTGTCAGGTCTGATTTCAACCCTGGCAAAAAGTGTTGACAAAACTGAAATAACCGCTGATGAGTTGTTTAGTTCATATAAATTGAATGTTTCTCTAACAGAGTTTAAAAAACATCTAAACGATTCCATTAACGAAAATACAGACATGTCCTTTGAGTGTAGTGTAGAGGCTAAAACAGGAAAAACGCATTGGCTCAGATTTTGGGGTCGCTTAAGCAACGATAAAACTAGGATAACAGGTGCAGTAACTGATGTTACACGTGAATTAAAAGGAAAAAACCTTGAGAAGGAAAGGGCAACACGGGACAATATCACCGGGTTTTATAATCGTAATGCGTTGCAGAATTTGGCAGGTAGAGCAATCGCAGAATGTGCAGAGGATGAAAGAGTAATCTTTGTTTACATAGGGTTAACAGGCTATCAAGAGTTCCAAGAACGGTTTGGAAAGATGGCTGCGAACAGTTATATTCGAGAATGTGCTAAAGTATTTAATGAATTTGTTAAGAGTAACATGATTCCTTTAAGATGGCTGGGTCCTGATTTCCTACTACTGGTTACGGGAACAAAGAACATACAACAGTTTAAAAAGAATACAATAAAGGTTATGCATAGGGTAGAAGATCGCGTTACCGAAGTGGAGGGAATAACCGTTTCTTTCCCTGTAGCGGTTGGATATGCAGTATCTGGTATCCATGGTCAGACGCCTGCAGAGCTTTTAGAGTACGCTTCTTTTGCTGAGCATGAGGCAATAATAGGGAAAAAGACTAGTCCAAATGAATTTAATTATGAGAGATTTGAAGCGTCACATAAAGTTTCTTTAAGACGCACGCACATTAAAGAGATAATTGAAGAAAATCAGTTAAGTATCGTATTTCAACCAATTGTATCCTTGAAAACAGGGGAACTCTATGGGTTTGAGGCTTTATCACGCCCCACGAATCCTGTCTATAGCAATATAGTAGACCTAATTGATGACGCTGAGGCATCGGGAAATTATATCCCTCTTGAAAAAAGAATGGTATACAACGCTCTAAATTCATATTTACAAAGGGACGAGCAGTATAAGGATCACTATTTATTTATTAACACCGCTCCTTATCCGACATTAGATGAGGATGATTATAAAGATATTAAGAATCGTTATTTTAGTAGTATGAATGTTGTGTTCGAAGTAATCGAAAGGGAGCGGATAGATCCTGAGGAAATAAATCTTCGCAAATCTATCGTTAAAAAGGCTGGGGCAAAGTTTGCTCTTGATGATTTTGGCTCCGGTTACTCCAACCATCTTGCACTTCTGTCTTTAGAGCCCGATATAATAAAGATTGATAGGCAATTAGTTCAAAATATTAATGAGGATTTAAGAAAGCAGTATATGCTTGAGGATATTATTAGGTATGCCCGTTATAGAGGAACCAGGGTATTAGCTGAGGGTGTGGAAATCAAGGAGGAGCTTGAAACGCTTTGCCGAATGGGTATTGACTATGTTCAAGGCTATTTTATTGCTAAACCTAACCATGAATTAATTATGCCAAGTACCGAGACAAAAGAATTAATAAAAAGTATTAACCCAAATGCTAAGGTTCAGTCAAAACAGATTTTTATAATAATTGAAAAGACCTTTGAAAAGATAAACTATAAACTTGGACAAGACCTTTCAATAGTTTTGTATTTGGTAACTAAAATGTCTGAAAAGCTTGGATTTGATAAGAATAAAATTAAAGATATTGTGATCACCACTATGCTTCACAATATTGGAAGACTGTATCCTGGCAGTGAATACAATATAAGTACAGAAGATAATTCGATATCTGCACATAGCATTTTTGCATATTTATTGTTTAAGGAGTTTTCTCCTTGCCCCGAGTATGCTAGGGCAATTTTATATCATCACAAGAATTATAACGCGGATGAAGATAAGCCTAACATGATTTCTATACCAGAGGAGGCATATATATTATCGATTACCACATTAATAGCAGATATTATTTTGGGTTCAGATTTATTGCAACAAAAGCCAGAGGATGCTATAGAAGATGTTTATACTAAGGTTATGTTAAGGCTTAACAAGAAAGATTTAATGCTTGAGCATAGAAAAGTGCTTGTGGAATTATGCCAAGAGGGCATATTGAATAAAATTATTACCGGAGAATACAAGGAAGAGCTTTTAGAATATATAAATAAAATCGATTTAAATAAAGCTGAAATAGAAAGTATTTTACGTACCTTTGCGTATTCAATTACCTTTAGAAGCACGTATAATTACTCGCATGCAAAGAATATGGAATCTACTGTAGATGTTCTTGGCCGGATGACAAAACAAAGCTGGCACTTGCTAGAAAATGTTCGGATGGCAGCTATATTATATAATATTAGTATGCTTTTTATGGATACAGATGAGTTTGAAGAAAAGCACGACCCAAAAAAGTTTCATGAAATATTGAGTAGAGCTGTGGAGCATGTAAATGATGTTCTTAAGGAAGCTGGGCTGCAGGATACTGTTAATATATTTAAAGCATCAATCGGTGAAAAAACCTTTGGAAGCCAACACATGCTTATGAGCAAGGATATTATAGATGGGGCAAAGATTCTAAACCTAGCCGAGATTTTTGCATCAATTATTGAGCAAGGAGACAGCGAGCAGGGGATTTCTTACAATGACGCCATAGAAGAGCTTGTAGCTATAGGAAATAGGGATGAGTCATTATATCATCCTTCCCTTAACCTTATTGGGGAATATAAAGAGGATGTTGAGGCCAGGATTAAATCTAGCCAAGATGATATTGAAAAACATTATAATAATATAATGCCAGTCTACAACAAATTAAAGAGGACACTTTTAGAGGATCATTCATCAGATACTTCTTGGGTTTAAAAAACGAATTTACGGGGCATAACCTTATATAAGAATATTTTTCTTTTTTGCAAATTCATAGCAAAAGCGTGAAGCGCTTGGAAATAAAGACGTTAAGCCCTGATTTTTTGACTTTTGCGTAACAATGGTGTATACTTGCAAGTAAGCGAGTTTATATAATCTCCTAAAAAAAGCATAACAATAGTATTCATCACGGCCTCATACATATGCATTTGTGAGTCTGCGAAGATTCTGGGGTTAATGTTAAAAAATGTGGCTATTTATGCTATGAAGGAGCGGAAATTATGTTCAGTATAGGGGATAAAGTTGTTTATCCTATGCACGGTGCAGGTATAATTGAATCTATCGAAGAACAGGAAATATTAGGCGAACTAAAAGAATATTATGTCATGAAAATGCCCGTTGGTGAGATGAAAGTAATGATTCCTATCAACAATGTGGATGGTATCGGAATAAGAGATATTATTGATAATAGAACTGCCGATAATGTCTTCAAATCATTAGAATCAAAAGCTGATGAGCAAACCGCGAATTGGAACAAAAGATATAGAGAGAACATGGACAAGATAAAAAGCGGGAGTGTATTTGAAGTAGCAGATGTAGTTAAGCATCTTGTTTTGAGAGAAAGAAGCAAGGGACTTTCTACGGGTGAACGTAAAATGTTGAATAGTGCAAAACAGATACTAATAAGTGAGTTGGTTTTGGCTAAGGATATGAACCCTATGGATGTAGAAGACATAATAAATACACGGATAACATCCTGAATTATTCATTCAAGGGGAGTTTACATGCTGGAAAAGATACTAAAATACGCGTTTGGGCTTACTGGAGCCCTTACGGGCATGACATTAGTACGGCTATTGATGATTCGAAACGGCATGGAGGAACATTTAACCACTATTTATGGAGTGGGAGTAATTGTGTTCACCTCTTTGATTCTTGGTGTCTTAATGTTTTTTATAGGGGGTAAAATCATTACCCTAACAGCCGCAAGTGTTGACAAAGTAGAAAAAACAATTCAAAAAATTACCCTGTATGAGCTCATAATGGGCGCAGGCGGTCTTATTTTAGGTTTGGTTGTAGCAAATCTTATTTCTATTCCTATAGTAAAAATTAATTTAATAGGTGTTCCTATATCAATAATAATCAATGTCTTATTTGGTATAAGTGGAATATATTTTGCAGTTATTAAAAGAAACGAAAATTTATTTGATGCTGCAGGCAGGAAAAAGGGCACTTCAGAGATCAAGCTTTTAGACACAAGTGTTATTATTGATGGGCGTATCCTTGATATTAGCAGAATAGGCTTTTTGGAAGGAAGTCTTGTTATACCAGGCTTTGTCTTAGAGGAGCTTCGTCACTTAGCCGATTCAGCCGATGATATTGTAAGAGCAAAAGGACGCAGAGGCCTTGATGTGCTAAATATGCTGAAAAGTGATTCCAAGTTTCCTATTACTATTGACTCTACAGAGAGCGATTCTAAAGAAGAAGTGGATGAACAGCTTCTGTCAAGGGCAAAGGAAATTGGGGCTCAGGTTATCACTAATGACTACAATCTAGGCAAGGTGGCTGCAATAAGAGGCATTGATGTGCTTAATATCAATGATTTGGCCAATGCCATGAAACCCGTGGCCGTATCAGGTGAAGAGATGACCATACGTATAGTAAAAGAGGGTAAGGAAAATGGTCAAGGTATAGGATATTTAGAGGACGGCACCATGGTTGTTGTAGAGCAGGGACATAATTTTAAAGGTCAAACTGTTGATGTTATAGTAACCAGTGTTCTTCAAACATCGGCTGGGCGTATGGTTTTTAGCAAATTTAAAAGTGTACATTATACTATGGCAACATAATTGTTTTTTGAACAAGATAATGGTTGCTAAATAGATTATTAATTTTTAGATTATAATTAATTGCTAGCCAACATAATTTGTTGATAATTAAAAATTAATTATAATAAACTTGAGGGAATAAATGTGTAAAAATAACGGCGCCATTGGCGCCATAATTGTTGGGGCAGGTACCGGTAACCGGATGAGCCTAGGATATAACAAAGTATTAGCCGAGCTTTGCGGGAAGCCTGTTGTAGAATGGACTATTAGAAATTTCATTGAAACGGGACTTATCGATAATCTGGTTTTGGTCATCAATCCCAAAGATCAAGAAGAAATGAATGATATTTTTAACATCTACAAAAACAAAACTAATCTAAAGATTGTTTTTGGAGGTCAAAGACGACAAGATTCAGTACATAATGGAATCAAAGCACTTTCGGATAATGTGGAGATCGTTCTAATCCATGATGCTGCTAGGCCATTTATAACTAAAGAGATAATACAAAGAAGCATATTGTATGCTCAAAAATATGGCGCAGCATGTGCTGGTATTCAAGCTAAGGATACAATTAAAGTTGTGGATGACAATAATACTATTACATCAACTCTAGAACGAAGCAGTCTGTGGCATGCCCAGACACCTCAAGCCTTTAGGAAGGATATCATCTTAACCGCCTATGAACAAGCATCCATACGAGGAATAACTGCCACTGATGATGCAAGCCTAGCTGAAGAGGCTGGATTTAAGGTTACTATGTTTGAGGGAAGTTCTAAAAACATCAAATTAACATCAAAGGAAGATCTTGAATTAGGGAAGTTCTTTATGGATTAGGCGATTTAAAGGTCTTGTAACATTAAATC
This sequence comes from uncultured Ruminiclostridium sp., assembly GCA_964388375.1. Lineage (GTDB taxonomy): Bacteria > Bacillota > Clostridia > DSM-8532 > DSM-8532 > DTU059. The sequence continues at coordinate 8,245 of CAYMAE010000010.1, read as the reverse complement.
ATCTAGCTCAGTCTTAATAACAGAGTTTAATAAAAAAGGATCTGCCCAAAGGCGGATCCTTTAATAATTTATGATTCTAATTAGGATAGTTCTCCTTTTAGTTTGGAGTAACACTCTCCACATATGTTTCTGCCCTTATAAACCTTAAGATCACTTGCGTTATCGCAAAAAGTACAGGCAGGCTCATATTTTTTTAGGACTATTGAATTGTCATCAGAGTAGAATTCTAAACCGTCACCAATGTTAATACTAAGAACTCGTCGTAATTCAATTGGTAAAACAATTCTGCCTAATTGGTCAAGATTTCTGATTACACCTGTTGCTTTCATTTTAATTCCCCCACATATTTTGTAAGCTAATTTTACCTTTTTTTTCGGTAAATGTCAAGATTGCAATAATAAATAGTTTAACCACAATTTGTGATATATTGTAAAATACATACATATAATATAAAAAGCCAATATAAAATGACCTTTTGTCTTGAGGAGACACTTAAGCAATTATTACCCATTTTTGACTTGCCACAATAGTAAATGCTAAAATAAAGAGCACTTATTATCTTCATTTAATTGCTGGGTCGATTCTTATAATAGATTATTTAAATTATTCTGTACCGGCATATCTTATTACTCAGAACGTCTACTATAAAGCGCTGAATCTCTATTTTATGAGGGCGGGAGAACCAACATTGGGGTGAATCCGTGGTAACGGTAGGGTTAGACTCTTTCGATCCGAATCCGTCAGCTAATCCCGTAAGCGTTGAAGGAGAGGGTGGTTATTATGTTTTAATGTCATATATTTAATATCCAGTTTACACCTTTAATAATCTGATTGGAGGATGATATTATGACCCGTGTTTGTCTTATTGGTCTTGGCAGAACCGGCACCGAAATAGCGCGAACTTTTTTAGGGCAACGTGATATTAAGCTGGTCGCGGCTATGGGCTCTGAACACTCAAGCAAGGCAGGTAAGGATATTGGCAGCATTGTAAATTTACCCGAAATTGGTGCAAAAATTTATAGGCCAAGCCAGATGAGCTATGTAATTGAGAATCTAAAGCCTGATGTATTTGTTGACTTTTCAAATTATAAAGCAACCCTAAGCTATGTAAAGCAAATATCTGCGAGCAAGGCAGGCCTGCTTATTGGAACTACCGGTTTTTCCAACACGGACATTTTACGTCTGAGGGCTCTTGCGAGAAAAAACAATTCAGCAATTTTGTATGCACCGAATATTACTGTGGGCGTTAATGTTATGATGCTTTTATCCAACATTGCTGCCATGATTCTACCTAATTATGATTTTGAAATTAACGAGGCACATCACAAACATAAGAAAGATTCCCCTTCGGGAACTGCCATTAAGCTTGCAGATCAAGTCGAGGAGGCGCTCGCAAGTTCTGGGCAATCTACTGAGGGGTCTATCCCTATTCATGCTATTAGGGCAGGAGGCATAGTTGGGAAACATGAGCTGATTATTGCAGGAGAGAACGATAAAATCGAAATCTCACATGAGTCTTTCAGTAGAAGTGCATTCGCCGAAGGTGCCCTGAGGGGAGTCCGGTTTATAAAAGGAAAAAATAGATTTTTCGAAATGCAGGATGTAGTGGAGCTTGAAAAGGTCTTTACAAGATACTTTGAAAAGAGGAGAACCGCAGTAGCTAAAGCTACTGCCGATAGTACAACTGCATAACAAATCAATAGATACGGTAGTTAGCGCAGTTAACAATACAATAACTGCGCTTTTGCTATTTTTTTGACAGTAAACATAATATAGATAATCAGAGTAATATTAAAGTAATTCAATAAAACTATTATTTATATGTATAGTAGGATAAAATAGAGACGATATGTTAAACCATTTGTGCTCGTTCTAAATCGCAGAATTAGTTAAAGTGTAATTTCACAAAAAGATATAACAACAAACTAGGGTATGGAGGGATGGTTATATGAAAAAATCAACCAGAATAAGAAACGCTTTTAGAGGTCTTATTGATGCGGTTTCCAGATTTCCGCTCACATCGTTATTTCTTCTTCTCGCTGCTATCATGGAAAGCATATACCAAGGTTATGATTTTGTCACTGAAAAATATTTTGCAACATTAATTGTTGGGGCACTTTTGGGCGCTGTAACTCAAATAGCTTATGAAAGATTTTTTGATAAGTCAATATATAGACTAGTTTTGACAGGTATAGCGGCACTAATGACAATAGGTTATTATATTATTATTCTTCCAGCACCAAAAATGAGCACGGAAATTGAGATAAGAACAATCATAGCGCTTTTTGCTCTCCTGATATCATTTATATGGATTCCATCAATAAAAAGAAAAACAAGCTTTAATGAGTGTTTTATGGCTACATTTAAAGGGTTTTTCATTTCGTTATTCTTTGCTCTAGTTTTATATGCAGGGATTAGTTTAATAATAAATGCAACTGATGAGCTTCTCTTCAGAATAGACTTTGACATTTACGACTATGTTGGTAATGCTATATTTATAGTGTTTGCACCAATCTATTTTCTTTCAATCATACCCGGATACAATATAAAAGCAGTTGAAAATGATGATGAAGAAAGCTTTGAAGAAAGAAATAGACTAAGAGAAGAAAAAATCAGCAAAGCCATTAGTTGCCCTAAATATCTGGAAATACTTCTGTCATACATTATCATTCCGTTGACGGCAGTATTCACTCTTATTTTAGTAATTTATATAATCATTAATATTGGTAATGATTTTTGGTCTGATAATTTACTAGAACCAATGTTTATCACCTACTCAATTACTGTGATAATAGTCTATATTTTGACTAGCAACTTAGATAATAAATTTGCGACATTGTTTAGAAAAATATTTCCTAAGGTTTTGATTCCTATAGCTGCTTTTCAAACGATAGCTTCAATAATAAAAATTCAAGATGTGGGGATTACTCATAATCGTTACTTCGTAATAATTTACGGCATCTTTGCTATTGCTGCAGGGCTTATATTCAGCGTTGTACATGTTAGGAAGAATGGAATAATTGCAGCAATTTTGATAGTTATATCGGCTATAACTATGATTCCTCCGGTGGATGCTTTTACACTTAGCCGGAATAATCAGATGGCTATAGCCGAAAAAGTTCTTTTAAATAATAACATGCTACAAAATAATTCTATCATTAAAAAGGATTCTATACCTCTTGAAGATAGGCAAAAGCTTGTTAATGCATTGGAGTACTTGCACAATATGGACTATACTGACCGGGTTCCCTATCTTAGCTCCGATTTTAACTATTACCAGAATTTTAATGAAACCTTTGGATTCAGTCAGTATGACAAGGATCATATCGATGAGAGATATTCATATCTTACCCTAGAAGAAAATTCTGTTTTAGATATTTCAAATTATGATTTTATGACGACTACTATAATAAATATTCCATTACCGGATTCAGAGGTAGTTATCGGAAACATAAGTAAAGCGGGAAAAGATTTCAGCATAAAAATGCATAACGATGGGGACGACTGCATTATATCTTTGGAAAATGAAGCTGGTGACGATATTATAAGCGTTTCAACTAAGGATATTTTTGATAAATTATTTGAACAGAAGAAGGATCAGAAGGATACAATGTCAGCAGCTGAAGCTACCTATAACTCTGATAATACAAGTGCGAGCTTAACCATAATAATAGATAATATCAACATGCATGTAAGCTCGCAAAACTACTACAACGCTGATGTGTTGGTTATGATTAAGATTAATCAATAGTCGAAGTAGGCTTTTTCCTTGTAGGTTTTTTGAAGCAATAGGGTAAAGGATGTTTTTTGTGAGTTGAATGATGCAAAATGCACTCATCACATTTGCCAAGCCGGGGACAATTTTTAAATTTACATGGGCATGGTTTGGAGTCTTGATTTAACAATTGAGAAGTTCCTTTCTTGCACGCATCTTATAAATTTAGGTAAGCTAATTTGATATTATCCTAAAGGATGTATTATTATTGGATGTATACTAAATTATTCATGTGCAGTTTAAGTTAATAGAATAGCAGTATTTATTAGGAGGATTTTATGTTAGATATAATTTCAAGACTTTCTAAAGAACTATCGGTTAAGCAAGCGCAGGTAGAAAGTACGGTCAAGCTTATTGACGAGGGTAACACCATCCCCTTTATTGCACGTTATAGAAAAGAGGTTACCGGTGGGCTTGATGACCAGGTTTTGCGTGAGCTCCACGAACGTCTAGTCTACTTAAGAAACCTTGAAAGCAGAAAAGAAGAGGTCAGAAGATTAATTCTTGAACAAGAAAAGCTTACTGAGGATATTTCTGCTGCCTTGGATAAAGCCGATTCACTGCAGGAGATTGAGGATATTTACCGACCATATAAGCCAAAACGTCGCACACGGGCATCGATGGCAAAGGAAAAGGGTCTTGAGCCTTTAGCGGTAATTATTTATACACAGAAGCTAATTAAAGGTGATGTTATTTCAATAGCATCTGAATTTATTGATGAGCAGAAAGGTGTAGAAACAGCAGAAGATGCCATTCAAGGTGCCATGGACATAATAGCTGAAACTATATCTGATAATGCCGAATACAGAAGAGTAATAAGGGAGCTAACATTTAAAGAAGGGCTAATAATAACTGCTGCAAAAAAGGAGGAGGATTCCCCGTATCGTATGTATTATGATTTCAGTGAGCCTGTCTCCAAAATAGCACCCCATAGGATTTTAGCCATTAACAGGGGAGAGAAGGAAGAATTTTTATCGGTTAAGCTCCAAGCTCCTCAGACCCGCATTGTAGATTGGCTCAAAGATCGTTCCATAGCCAAAGGCGGTTCTATCTTTACAAATACAATTGAGAAGGCTGTTGAAGATGCATATAAACGATTAATTGCTCCGTCTATTGAAAATGAAATTAGAGGGATCTTAACAGAGGCTGCATCAACACAAGCTATAAAAGTATTCTCCGAAAATCTGCGTAATCTTTTACTCCAATCACCCATTAAAGGGAAGATCGTTCTTGCACTAGATCCAGCTTATCGTACAGGATGCAAGCTGGCAGTTGTAAATGAATTTGGAAGCGTCTTACATACGGGGGTAATTTTCCCTACTCCACCCCAAAGCAAGGTTGTTGAGTCCACGGCCACAATTAAAGCGATAATATCTAAATACGATGTAGAGATTATTTCAATAGGAAATGGAACAGCCTCAAGAGAAACAGAAATATTTGTTGCAGGAGTAATAAAGACCTTGAGCAAAAAAGTTTTATATATGATTGTAAATGAGGCAGGTGCATCGGTCTACTCGGCGTCTAAACTAGCTGCAGAGGAATTTCCTGAATATGATGTATCATTAAGAAGCGCAGTATCAATTGCAAGGCGTTTACAAGATCCTTTAGCTGAGTTAGTAAAAATTGATCCAAAGGCTATAGGGGTAGGTCAGTATCAACATGATATGAACCAAAAACAGCTTGGACAGGCTCTAGCAGGAGTAGTTGAAAGCTGTGTTAATAGTGTAGGGGTTGATCTAAATACTGCATCTACATCGCTTTTGTACTATGTAGCAGGTGTAAGTTCGGCTGTTGCAAACAATATAGTAGAATACAGGGAAAGCAACAAAGGTTTCACATCAAGAAAAGAGCTAAAGAAGGTTAAGAAACTTGGAGAAAAGTCATTTGAGCAATGTGCAGGCTTTTTACGAATTTCTGAAGGTGAAAATGTGCTTGATAATACCTCTGTCCACCCCGAGTCATACAAGGCATGTAAAGAACTGCTAAAGCTTATGGGCCACACTTTGCAGGATGTTAAGGATAAGAAGATAGGCTCACTAAGGCAAGAGGTTGAAAAGCTTGGAATCGATAAAGTCGCAGCTACAATAGAGGTGGGCGTTCCTACGTTAAATGACATAATTAATGAGCTATTAAAGCCAGGTAGAGATCCACGCGACGAGCTTCCTCCACCATTGTTATCAGCAGATGTTCTTGAAATTAACGATTTAAAACCGGACATGATTTTAGATGGCACAGTCAGGAATGTTGTTGACTTTGGCGCCTTTGTTGATATTGGTGTTCATCAGGACGGACTTGTACATATCTCGGAATTATGTGACAGGTTTGTAAAACATCCTATGGAGGTTGTTTCGGTTGGTGATATAGTTAAAGTAAGAGTTTTAGAGGTAGACTCTAAAAGAAAGAGGATTTCTCTTTCCATGAAAGATTTAAAATAGAACTGAAAATCTAGCTAAGATTGTTCGGGGAATTTTGACACGCAAAAACAGTTTTAATGGCATGCTTGAAGTGCATATTAGGACAGGCAACGGGAATACTTATTAATTAAGTATAGGTGAAAAGAAGGGTTGCGTGTTTTGTTTGAAAAAAGGATATTTCAAGCTAGATGATAAATTAGCTGTATTTAAAGTAGCCGGAGCAATATCCAAGACCATGCAATTAGCAGGCTTTAAGAATAAAAATAGTATTGTAAATGAACGGCCTATTATAGTTATGTGTATCGGTACCGATCGTTCTACTGGTGACTCATTAGGCCCCCTAGTGGGAGATATGCTACGAAAGTATAAAACTCCAAGCGTCCATATTTATGGAACTCTTGAAAGCCCCGTGCATGCAAGGAATTTAGAGGAGACACTTTCAAAGGCACTTTCGCTTCATTCAGATGCTTATATAGTAGCTGTCGATGCATCATTGGGCACGGTTGATCATGTGGGCTGTATCTCAGTTGGAGTTGGGCCCATCAAACCGGGAGCGGGACTAAAGAAGGACCTTCCTCCTGTTGGCAATATGCATATAACAGGCGTAGTAAATAATGGTGGGTTCATGGATTTTTTGGTTCTTCAAAGTACCCGATTATCAGTAGTTATGAAAATGGCCGATATTATATCACGCAGCATTCACATGGTCATTAATGAATATTCATCTTTTATTATTCAAGATAAATGTAACACACTGTAAATCATAAGATATGTAGAGTTAATAGTGTGAGTTCTTTTGTTGTTTTGCGTGGTGTAAGTCTTTAATCAATTAATTAGTGGTTTCAGTTAGAGAAATGGTGGTAAATAAAAGATTATTCGTATATTAAAACTGATAAAGTAGTACGCCTTGCTTAAAGTAGAGATTTGCTAAAAGCAATAAGCCAAAGCAAAAATCTAAAGCAGAATCTGTTAGAGTATTAAGCTGCTTTGTTTTTAGTTTGTAAGGAGTATTATCAGCTAAAACTATGTGAAAGGAGTCAGAGTATGGAAAAGTGGATATGTACAATTTGTGGTTATGAATACGATCCGGAGGTTGGCGATCCTGATACTGGTGTAGAGCCTGGTACAGCTTTTGAAGATCTTCCTGAGGATTGGGTTTGCCCTGACTGCGGAGTAGGCAAAGACATGTTCGAAAAGGCATAATGCCACAAAAGGGATTATATGCCTAAGAATTAATTTAAAATTGCTTTTTGTTTATGTACAATGGCTTTCGAAGCTTATTAGTTAGACTAACTAATATATGCCTGGTTTACAGGCAAACTTCAGAGAGCCATTTACTATTATATAAACAAAAACACCTTTTTTAAGAAGCATTTATATTATTCCTTATACCGAAGCTTCATTAGCACTAACTGAAGCTCTTTAAATTATGGGGCCTAGCCTTGTGTATCATGGCGAAGTTTTATACTAAACAGTCTAGAATAGCCACATAGGTGGCATAATAAATTAATTATAGTACCAAAAAGAACTTGACATGTTCAAAATGATTTTGTATACTATAAAAGCCGCCACAAATGTGGCAAAAGAAGTTGAGTTTGGGAGCATAGCTCAGCTGGGAGAGCGCTTGCCTTACAAGCAAGATGTCATAGGTTCGATCCCTATTGTTCCCACCAATACGGCCCGGTAGTTCAGTTGGTTAGAACGCTAGCCTGTCACGCTAGAGGTCGAGGGTTCGAGTCCCTTCCGGGTCGCCATTTTTGCCCAGATAGCTCAGTTGGTAGAGCAGAGGACTGAAAATCCTCGTGTCGTTGGTTCAATTCCGACTCTGGGCACCAAAATGCGTGCGGGAATAACTCAGTGGTAGAGTGTCACCTTGCCAAGGTGAAAGTCGCGAGTTCGAATCTCGTTTCCCGCTCCACAGTAAATAATGAACCGCAGTATATTAACAATATATGATCTGCGGTTTTTAAATATCGGCGCCATAGCCAAGTGGTAAGGCAGAGGTCTGCAAAACCTCTATTCCCCAGTTCAAATCTGGGTGGCGCCTCCAAAAAAA